>NZ_JBFUCL010000436.1:0-2597 GCF_056405255.1 Agromyces sp. P1_H4
CGGTGTCGCCGTGGCCCGGGAAGTGCTTCGCGCTCGCGGCCACGCCGGTCGACTGAACGCCGCGCACCCAGGCCGCCGCGTGCCGTGCCGCGAGGGACGCGTCGGTGCCGAAGCTCCGCACGCCGATCACCGGGTTGTCGGCGTTCGAGTTCACGTCGACGTCGGGCGCGAAGGTGACGGTGCACCCGGTCGCGGCGAGCGCCTCGCCGACCGCACGGGCGACGCGTTCGGTCAGCGCCGGGTCGTCGATCCGGCCGAGCAGGGCATTGCCGGGGTACGGGGCGCCGCGGTCGTAGAACAGCCGCGTGACGTCGCCGCCCTCCTCGTCGATCGCGATGACGGCGAGCGGGTTCGCCGCGCGCAGTTCCGTGTTCAGCGCCAGGAGCTGCTCGGCCGAGGCGATGTTCTGGCCGAAGAGGCAGACGCCGCCGAGTCCGTCCTCGAGCCGGCGGATGACCCAGGCGGGCGCCTCCGTGCCGTCGAACCCCGGGAGCAGGGTCGTGAGGATGTCCCGTCGCAGGTCGGTTCCCGCGCCGGTCAGGTGCTGCGCGGTCATCCCTTGACGGCCCCGCTCACGAGTCCGCTCGTCATCCGGCCCTGCACCAGCAGGAAGAAGACGATGACGGGGATCGCCATGAGGGTCGAGCCGGCCATGATCGCCGCCCAGTTCGTCGTGCCGTTCGCCACGAGGTAGGTGCGCAGCCACACGGGCAGCGTCATCATCTCGGGCCGGGCGTTCAGCACGAGCGCCATGATGAACTCGTTCCACGCCTGGATGAACCCGAACACGCCCGTCGCGATGAGGCCGGGGGCGAGCAGCGGGAAGGTCACCCGCCAGAACGCGCCGGCCCTGGAGCATCCGTCGATCATCGCGGCCTCCTCGAGCTCGGCGGGCACGCCGTTGACGAAGCCGCGGAGGGTCCAGATCGTGAACGGGAGCACCGTGGCGATGTAGACGACGGTCAGGCCGATGATCGTGTTCAGCAGGTGCCAGCCGTCGATCACGCGGAAGACCGAGACGATCATCGCCTCGCCCGGGATCATCTGGATGACGAGGATCGCGATGATGAACGTGCGGCGGCTCTTGAACCGGAACCGCGTCACGGCGATCGCGGCGAGGAACGCGAACACGAGCGAGATGATCACCGTCAGGATCGTGATCACGATCGAGTTGCCCGCGGCCGGGAGGAACGGCGTGCGGCCCGGATCGAAGAGCACCGTCGCATAGTTGCGGAGGGTGAACTCCTCGGGCCAGAAGTTGACGTCGGCGCCGCGGATCTCGTTGTTCGGCTGGAACGACGTGTTCACCATCCAGTAGACGGGGAAGACGAAGAACAGGAAGAGCAGCACCGAGACCGCGCTCAGCACCCACGTGGTGACGCGGCGGCGACCGCCGCCGGTGCGGCGCACGTCACGGCTGCTCGCCGGCGTGGCGGCCGGCCGGCCGACCTGCTGGGGGGCGACGGTGGCGCTCACAGCTCCTCCTCCTTGGTGACCTGGCGGACGTAGTAGATCGAGATGGACATGAGCAGGATCGCCGTGATGACGGCGATCGCGCCGCCCTGGCCGAAGTCGCCGCCCGCGATCGAGGTCTGGTAGATGTACACGCCCAGGGTGTTGGTGAGGGCGCGGATGCCGCCGATGTCCTGCAGCGCGAAGATCTGCGTGAAGACGCGGAGGTCCCAGATGATCTGGAGGATCGTGACGATGAGGAAGATCGGCTTCAGGTAGGGGAAGATGATCAGCCGGAACCGCTTGAACCCGCCGGCGCCGTCGAGCTGCGCGGCCTCGAGCACCTCGTCGGGCACCTGCGTGAGGCCCGCGTAGAGCGTGAAGGCGACGAACGGGATCGCGCCCCAGACGATGATGATGCCCGCGACGAGGAAGAAGCTGAGCGGGTCGATGAGCCAGGAGTGCTGGAAGTACTCCTCCATGCCGAACCAATTGACGAGGATGTAGTTCACGACGCCGTAGGCGGTGTCGAACATCCAGCCCCAGACGACGGTCGCGGTGAGGGCGGGCATCGCCCACGCGAGCAGCATGCCGACCGAGAGGAGGAGCCGGAAGCCCTTGGGCAGGCGCATCATCATGAGCGCGATGAGCGTGCCGAGGACCATGGTGAAGATCACGCAGCCGGCCGAGAAGAGGATGGTGCGCACGAGCACGGCGTAGAACACCGGGTCGGTGAGCACGTTCGCGTAGTTCTCGAACCAGACCCACTCGGGCGGGGCGCCGAAGACCTGCGCGCGGCCGAACTCCTGGAACGACGTGACGATGAGCTGGATGAGCGGCCAGCCCGTGATGAGGGCCAGCACGATGATCGCCGGTGTGAGCAGCGAGTAGGGGGTGAAGCCGCCCCGGATGCGCCGGGCGCGGCRTGCGGCCGGCTTCGGCTGCGGGGCCGTCATGCGTTCGCCTTCGAACGCGCTCGGCGCCGGGTCGAGGCCGTTGTCGACCGTGGTCATGGTGGTGCTCCTGGGAAGTCGAGGTGTTCGGGGCCGGCGGCGGTGCCGCTCCCCGATCCGGACGGGCGACGTGTGTGGTCGTCGCCCGCCCGGGCCTTGGGGTGCGGTGCGGCGGCGGACAGGGGGGTATGC
>NZ_JBFUCL010000437.1:0-2584 GCF_056405255.1 Agromyces sp. P1_H4
CCCGGAACGCGACGAACGGCCGCTCGGGCACGACGTCGCCGTCGATCACCGGGGCGAAGCAGAACGCGCCGGCGTAGGCGTCGGGGGTGCGGATCTGGAGCTCGACCGACGCGGCGACGAGGTCTTCGGCGTTCGACTCGGTCAGCAGCTGCGGCGCGCTCGCCGTTCCGGCGTTCAGCGCGCCGGGCTGCCCCCGCACCGCCCGCACCGCGCGCTCGCGCACGACGTCGCGCAGGATGGCGAGGTACTCCGCCGCCCACCGCCCGGTCATCGCCGGCGGGTACACCGCGTCCGGCGGCGCGCTCTGCGCGATGGCGCCGGCGAAGAGTCCGCGCGCCGACGGGGTGGCCATCAGCGTGGTGACCGCATTGCCCCCAGCCGACTCGCCGAACACCGTCACCCGCTCTGCGTCTCCGCCGAACGCGCCGATGTTGTGCCGCACCCACTCGAGCAGGGCGACCTGGTCGCGCAGTCCCAGGTTGCGATCGAACGGTCGTTCCTTGGTGCCGTACCGCGTGAAGTCGAGGTAGCCGAGCGCTCCGAGCCGGTAGTTGAAGCTCACGTACACGACGCGTCCGCTGCGCACGAACCCCTCGCCCCGGCCCGAGAAGTCCCTCGAGGAGCCCGCGCTGTAGCCGCCACCGTGGATGAACACCATCACCGGCAGCAACGGTCCGCCGGGCTCGCGTGCCGGCGCATGCACGTTCACGGTCAGGCAGTCCTCGTCGGCGGCGACCGCACCGGGCAGCACGCGCGGCCGCCGCGTCACCCGGGCCTGCGGGGCGACCGCGCCGTAGTCCGAGGCGTCGCGAACCCCGGGCCACGGATGCACCGGAGCCGGCGCCCTGAACCGCAGCTCGCCGACCGGCGGTGCCGCATAGGGGATGCCGCGCCAGGAGAGCACGTCGCCCTCGCGGACTCCGCGCACGACGCCCCCGGTGACGCGAACCTCGAGCCGGTCGTCCGTTCCGGGGTGTGCGGTCATGCCCGCGTGCACCTCATCCACGCCATTCAAGCCCTGTCGCGACCGCGCCGCCACTGCTGGCGGCCGCATCCGACCGTTCGACGCGAGCAGTCAGCGACCGAGCAGGTCGCTCAGCCAGCCGGGCCCGGCGACGAGGGCCGCCTCGGGCAGGCGGGCCCGCAGGCCGCGATCGGCCGTTACGACGAGCACGCGCTCCGCCGCGGCATCCGACTCGCGGGCGGCCGCCGCGATCGCGCTGTCGCCGTCAGCCGGCGCACGCACCAGCTCGATGCCATCGGGGGCGGCGACCCCCTTCGCCTGGCCCTCCACGACGGCCACGATCCGCTCGAGCACCACCACCGAGCCGTCAGGAGCCGTGACGGCTCGACCGACGAGCGCAGGCATCGGCGCGAGCAGCCGAGCGGCGGCGCCCGCGCGGTCCTTCCACCAGCCGTCGGGGCGCGAGCCCATGACGTTGGCCACGTCGACCACGAGGGTCACGCGTCGGCGCTCACCTCGGCGGGCTCCCACGCGAACCCGTCGGGGTCGGTGAGGGCGCGGCTCCCGCCGCCGATGACGATGCGGTGCGAACCACTGCCTTCCGGCGCGACCCCGGCCGACTTCGCCAGCGCGCGACGCTTGTAGAGCCCCAGCGAGATCGGGCTCGTCGGCATGTCGAAGTCGACGTAGGAGCCGAAGCTCTTGCCCACCTTCAGGCCGAGGTCGGTGTAGAACTTCTTGCTCGCGCCCACGTCCTCGACGCCGAGCAGGAGCACGACGGACTCGATGTCGCGGGTGGCGGGGCGGGTGTCCTTCTTCGACGAGGTCGCGAGGTTCCAGATGGACCCGTCGGGCGCCTGCACGACTCCGCCGAAGCCCCACATGGACTTGGCGGCCGGCTTGAGCACCGTGGCGCCCGCCGCGATCGCTGACTCGGAGAAGCTGAGGGCGTCGGCGGGCTGCGCCACGGTGATGGAGAGGGTGTATCCGCGGAAGCCCGTCGTCGGGGCATCCGATGCCCGGAACCGGATGCGGTCGCCGAGCCCGAAGGCGGCGTCGGAGAAGCGTTCGGCGGCCGTGGTGTCGGCCACCTCGAGGGTGATGAAGTCGATGCTGTTCATGACCATCACGCTACGGATGCCGCCCCTCGGGCTGCTTCTTCGTTCCTGCTCGATCACCTTGGCGCCAGTATCCTGACGGCGTGACGTCATCGCCCACTCCCGCACGCGGCCCCGCGCGAGTCATCCTGCTCGTGGCCTGGGCGATCGTCGCGCTCGCGGCGGCGGTCGGCGTGCTGTTCGGCGCACTCACCGCCGCGCTGAACGGGGCCGGCTTCGACACGACGGTGTCGGATTCGACGCCGCTCTTCGTGCTGTGCCTGGTCGCGAGCGTGGGCGCCGGCGTGTGCGGCATCCTGCTCGGCGGCCGCTGGTGGACGGCTCCCCTCGTGGCGGCGCCCGCTCTGCTCTTCGCGGCGAGCTGGATCTTCGGCGGTCAGTGGGTGTCGACGCCGCTCACCGCGAGTCCCATCGTCACGGCCGTCGGCGTCGTGTGCGTGCTCGCGCTGCCGAGGCGCCGCGCCGCCGCCGCGGCCTCGGCCGCCCGCTGACGGGTCAGAGC
>NZ_JBFUCL010000438.1:0-2582 GCF_056405255.1 Agromyces sp. P1_H4
ACTTCGACGAGTCGACGGATGCCGCGCGCATCGCGTCGGTGCTCCGCGAGAACGGCATCGTCGACACCGAGCCCTACCGCAAGCTCGGACGCAACCAGCTGCGCGTCGCCACCTTCACGGCGATCGACCCCGACGACGTGCGCGCGCTGACGTCGTCGATCGACTACGTGCTCGAGCGACTGGGCTGAGGTCCGGTGCGACTCTGGCTGAACGACTCCGAGCGGCGCCCCGACCCGGCGCCGGCGCGGGCCGACGCACGCAAGGCCGTGCTGGCGGGCACGGTCTCGTGGCTGGTCGCCCTCGTCGTCACCCTGGTGTTCCGTGCCCAGCTCGAGGCGGCCGACCTGGGCTGGCTCGTCTGGGCGTGCGCGACCGGCGTCGTGCTGGGGCTCGTGGGGCTGGTGGTCGTGCAGGTGATCCGTCGGCGGATCGCCCGTCAGGAGACCGGCTCGGCCGGCTGACCCTCGTCGCCCGCGGTCGGCTCGTCGTCGCCTAGGTCCGCGTCGTCGCCCTCGGTCGGCTCATCGCCTGATTCGTCGAGGGCGTCGATGTCGATGCCGTCGAACTCGTCGTCGCCGTCGTCGTGCCCGAACGCGGCGTCGAGTTCCGCATCGTCATCATCGTCGAGATCCGAGTCGTCGTCCTCGTCGAGATCCGAGTCGTCGTCCTCCTCGTCGTCCTCGTCCTCGAAGTCGTGCTCGTCGTCGCCGTCGTCGTGCTCGTCATCGTCGTGCTCGTCGTCCGAGCCGGCGGCCTCCGCGGCGGCGGCCGCAGCCGCCTGCTGTGCCGCGCGGTAGTCGGCGAGCCGCTCGGACCACGGGATCCACTCGGGCGCCAGCAACGCGGTGTCGCCGGGCATCAGCTCGGTCTCGAGCACCGTCGGCTCGCCGTCGTCGACCCGGGCGATCGTGACACTCCACCGCCAGCCGGGGTACCCCGCGAGGTCGGCGGCGAACAGCATGGTGAGCACGTGCTCGCCCTCGGCGACGTGCCCGATGACGGATCCGACGGTCTCTGGCGGGGTCACCTCGAGCAGCGCACGACGGGCGAGGTCGACGGCGTCGAGGAGGATCGCGTCGGGCTCGAACACCGGCGCAGCGGCATCCGCAGGCTCGTCGATGGTCTCCGCCCCGGCATCCGCCGGCTCATCGGTCGACACGGGCGCGGCATCCGCCGGCTGGTCGATCGGGGTGGCGTCGACCYCCTCGACGGGACCCGTCTGCTCAGGCATCGAGATCGTCTGCGACCTTGCGCAGCACCGCCGCGACCGTGCGCGACTTCGACTTGTCGGGGTAGCGGCCGCGCCGGAGGTCTGCGCCGATGCCGTCGAGCACCTTCACGACGTCCTCCACGATGATGGCCATGTCGTCGGCGGGCTTGCGATTGATCTTCGCGAGGCTGACCGGCGCCTCGAGCACCCGCACCGAGAGCGCCTGCGCCCCGCGCTTGCCCTGAGCGACGCCGAACTCGAGACGGGTGCCCGCACGCACGGTCGCGCCGGCGGGAAGAGCGGATGCGTGGAGGAAGACCTCCTGGCCGTCATCGGAGCTGATGAAGCCGAACCCCTTCTCCTCGTCGTAGAACTTGACCTTGCCGGTGGGCATCGTGTGAACCTCGCTCGCGTGGGGATGGACGGGCCGAATGGGCTTCCGTCCTCGGTCCAGTCTAGAAGCCCGGGAGCCCTGCGTCCGCCCGCTGCCCTATTCTGGTGAGGTGAGCGACTCAGGCCCCATCACCCAGCACCGTGCCGAGCGCATCCTCGCCTACATGTTCGTCGCCATCGTGGCCATCTCGATCCTCGCGTTCATCGCGGTCATGATCGGCACGGCCAACGGCGCAGGAGCCGACGACGGCTTCAGCCAGGGCGTCTGGCCCCTGGTGCTCACGCTGCCCCTGTTCGGGCTGCCGATCGCCTTCCTCCTGCTCATCGCGCTCCTCATCGTGAACGGCGTGCGACGATCGCGCGCCGGTCGCACCGGATCGAGCTGACCCGCCGCCGTGCTGGAGCTCGCCGCACGTCTCCGCGAGCTGTCGCGAACAGATCTCGCGTCGGCGTTGCAGTCGCGCGAGTTCGACCCGGTCGGCGTGCGCGACCTCTTCGACCTTGCCGAGATGCTGCTCGCCCCTGACTCGATCGACCATGCGCTGAGCCGGCTCGATCGCCGCCACCTCGCGGTGCTCGCCGCCGCATCGGCCGTCGCCGACGAGCACGGCGACGCCACGGCGGCGTCGGTGCACGACCAGCTGGTCGAGTTCGGCGCATCCGACGAACTGGCGGATGCCGCGCCGGCACTCCTGGCCAGGCTCGGCGCCCTCCTCCTCGTCGTCGAGACCTCCAAGCGCGTCCACGTGCCCACCGCGGTATCGGCACGCCTGGCCGTGCACACCCCCAGGGACATCCCGACGGCGGCCGACCTCGCGGCACCGGCGCCGCCCGTGCTCGTGAGCGTCGACCAGGTCGACCGCAGCCTGCTCGAGCGCCACGCCGCCGAGGCCGCCTACGCCACCGTCGCGGCGACCGCCGAGCTGCTCGCCGAGCTCGGGCTGCAGCCCGCGCGCGAGCTCGCGAAGGGCGGGCTCGC
>NZ_JBFUCL010000439.1:0-2531 GCF_056405255.1 Agromyces sp. P1_H4
GGGCACGACGGCTCGCCCTCGAGGCGCGGGTCGCGGATGACCTGCCCGGATGCCGCATCACGGGCCTCGCGGCCGGGCTGCACTGCCTCCTCGAACTGCCGTCCGCCACGAGCGAGACGCGGGTCACCGAGGCAGCCGAACGGCTGGGACTCCGCTTCGACGGGCTGGCCTCCTTCCGCCTCGCAGGCAGCGAGTGGCGGCATCCGCCGGCCATGGTGGTCGGCTACGGCGCTCCCCCGTCGCATCGCTTCGACGAGGCGATCGACGTCGCGATCAGGGCCGTACGCTCGGTCGACATCGTCTGACCGGTGCCGCTCAGGCGTCCTCGATGCTGCCCTCGTCGAGCGGCAGGCCGTCGAGGGCCGCGTAGGCACGCTCCACCGCGCCGCCGAGTCCGTCGATCGGCACCGGCCATTCGGCATGGGCCGCCAACGCCTCGGCCGTCGACCGTCCCGCGTCGTGCGCCTCCCGGAAGCGGCGGGCGATCTCGGCGAGCCCTGCGGCCTGCCGGGCCACGAAGGCGCGATCGACCACCTGCCCGTGTCCGGGCACCACGACGTCTCCCGCCCGCATGCCGGCGACGAGCCCTTCGAGCACCCCGGGCCAGTCGAGCGGGTAGCTGCCCGACCCGTACATCGGCGGACCCGACTCCTCGACCAGGTCGCCCACGATCCACGTACCCGCGTCGGGGACGAACAGCACCAGGTCGGTGTCGGTGTGCGCYGGCGGCTGGGGTCGCAGCTCCACGATGCGGCCGCCGACGTCGAGGCGCGTCATCCGCTCGACCGGATGCGTCGGAGGGACGAGCCGCACGTCGTGCCACCGCCGTCCGGGCTCGCGGGTGGGATCGGCCCGCCACGCGGCCAGGCGCGGGCCCTCGTAGCGCTCGAAGTGCGCCGCGATGCCCGCATGGCCGTGGATCGCGGCATCCGTCGCCGAACCGGGCCCGAAGGCCTGGTTGCCGAACGTGTGGTCGAAATGCGCGTGCGTGTTCACCACCCATCGCACCGGCGCAGGGAATCGCGTCGCGATCTCGGCGAGCAGGTCGGCGGCCTCGATGGGGTCGGCCCCCGTGTCGACGACGAGGAGCCCGCCGCCGCCCTCGATGACGACGACGGAGAGGTCGAACGGGCCGCCGCGATGCTGGTGCACCCCGGAGGCGACCGAGGTCCAGGTCCCCATCGTCTGAGCCTAGCGACCCGCCCTCGACGCAACACCAGCCGAACACCGTCGGAACATCGACGGGTCAAAGCGAATGCAGAGGTTGCCCCCGTAGCGTGGCTCGCGTGACCCCGCTCGACGGCATCCAGAACACTCCTCGCGACGACGCGCCGCACATGCTCACGGCTCGCGCCCAGCGCACCTTGGAGTCCATCGACGGTCGCACGCTCGACGAGATGCGCGCCCTGCGCGACGACACCGAGCGGTTCATGCTGCGCTACAAGTTCGGCATGGACGAGGTCATCACGAAGCTCTCGATCCTGCGCGAGGAATTCAGCCAGACGCACGACTACAACCCCATCGAGCACATCTCGAGCCGCCTGAAGAGCCTCGACAGCGTCATCGCGAAGATGCAGCGCAAGGGCATCGAGCCGACGTTCGACTCGATCCGCGAGACCGTCACCGACATCGCGGGCGTGCGGGTGACGTGCAGCTTCGTCACCGACGCCTATCGGCTCGCCGAGCTGCTCACGGCGCAGCGCGACATCCGGGTGCTCAAGGTGAAGGACTACATCGCCGAGCCCAAGGAGAACGGCTACCAGAGCCTGCATCTCATCGTCGAGGTGCCCGTGTTCCTCTCGTCGGGCGCCCACCCGGTCGCCGTCGAGGTGCAGATCCGCACCATCGCGATGGACTTCTGGGCGAGCCTCGAGCACAAGATCTACTACAAGTACGACCGGCAGGTGCCGCAGGAGCTGCTCGACGGGCTCACGGATGCCGCGCACACGGCGGCCGAGCTCGACGCGCGCATGGAGCGGCTGCATCGTGAGGTGCACGGAGCGCCGTCGTACGAGCGCGGTCGCGTCGCGATCTGAAGGGTCCCGTCAGCCGAGCGCCGCGAACGCCGCACGCCCGGCGTCGGTGACGCGCAACGACCGGTCGCCCGGCACGCGCGCGAGCCATCCCTCGGCGAGCACCGCGTCGAGGAGGTGCGCCCCGAGTCGCCCGGCGATGTGCGGCCGCCGCTCGGTCCAGTCGAGGCATCCGCGCACGGCCGGACGACGACCGGCGGATGCCGCGACCTCGGCCGCTCCCAGGCGTGCGGCGAGCGTGCCCGGCACCGCGGCGTCGGCGATGAGGCGTCCGGCGCTGCCCGGCTCGAGCCGCTCGATCACGCCCTCCGCGATCAGGGCGTCGGCGAGCTGGAGGGCGACCCGCCCGGCGAGGTGGTCGTAGCACGAGCGCGCCTCGGCGAGCCGCTCGGCGGTCGCCGACTGCCGGTAGGACGTCACCGCCTGACGCGGGGCGATGCGCTGCAGCGCCTCGACAGCGTCGGCCACCTCAGGCCCCGCGAGCGCGAAGTAGCGGTG
>NZ_JBFUCL010000440.1:0-2528 GCF_056405255.1 Agromyces sp. P1_H4
CGGCGCGTCCTTCAGCAGGTAGCCGCTCGCGCCGGCCTCGATCGCACCGAGGATGTCGGCGTCGGTGTCGTAGTTGGTGAGCACGAGCACGCGCGGGGCGCCATGGTGCGAGCGGATGCGGCGCGTCGCCTCCGCCCCCTGCATGGCGCCGGGGAACTGCAGGTCCATGAGCACGAGATCGACGTCGGATGCCGCGGCGAGGCGAACCGCGTCCTCGGCCGTCGCCGCCTCGGCGATCACCTCGAGGTCGGCCTCCGACTCGAGCAGGGCGCGGATGCCGGCCCGCACGACGGGGTGGTCGTCGCTCAGCAGGAGCCGGATCATGCGGGCACCACCGGGATGCGCACGGACACCGCGGTGCCATCGCCCGGAGCCGACTCGATCTCGATCGACCCGCCCTGCCGCTCGGCGCGCTGCCGCATGGCGCGCAGGCCGAAGGCGACCCCCTCCGTCTCCTCGCGCTGCGCGGCGCGCGGATCGAACCCGATCCCGTCGTCGACGACGTCGAGCGCGACCTCGTCGCCGAGGTAGCTCAGCGTGAGCTCCGCGCGATCGGCGCCCGAGTGACGCAACACGTTGGCGAGCGCACCCTGGGCGATGCGCAGCAGGGTCGCGTCGATCGCCATCGGCAGCATCACCGCGTCGCCGCTGAGGCGGAAGCTCACCCGGGTCGACGACCCCGACTGCTCGGCCTGGTCGTTGATCGCGTCGGTGAGCCGGCGCAGCGCGGCGGGCAGCGTCTGCTCGTCGAGCGACGGGGGAGTGAGCTCCCGGATGAAGCGACGCGTCTCGCCGAGGTTGTCGGCGGCGGTCTCGCGCGCGAGCCGCAGCTTCTCGCGCGTGGGCTCGTCGGTGATGTCGCGCTCGGCGGCGTGGAGCAGCATCTGGATGCTCGAGAGGCCCTGGGCGACGGTGTCGTGGATCTCGCGGGCGAGGCGCTCGCGCTCGGCGAGCGTGCCGGCCTCGCGGCTCGCCGCCGCGAGCTCCTCGCGGGTGGCGAGCAGGTCGAGGATGAGCGCCTGCCGGTCGCGGGTCTCCTGCGACATGGCGCGGTAGCCCGAGCCGATGACGATGGCGACGCCTGCGCTGATCATCGGCCCGAGGATGGTGCCCACCTCGAACCCGAGGTGGGACGCCGTGCCCCAGACCGAGAGCCCGAACGTGATGACGACGAGCGGCACGGCGATGGGCGTCGCCAGCACGTGCAGCTCGAGGAAGAAGAGGGGGAACGCGAGGAACGCGGCATCCGGCGTGAGGAACGACATCGCCAGCCACAGGAGCAGGAGGCCGACGAGCCACAGCACGCGGGCCCACGTCGGGAAGTGACGGTGCGCGACGGCGACGCCGGCGCCGTACCAGGCGAGGAACGCCACGGCGAGGATGGTGACCGGCACCTCGGTCGGTGCGTCCTCGAGCAGCGCGCGCACGACGACGAAGAGCGTGAGCCCGACGACGAGCAGGTGCAGGCCGAGCCGGAGCGTGAAGAAGACCGGCCGAAGCGCGGACGGCGCGACGCGCGCGTCGGTGTCTTCCATCACGGTCATGATGCTGTCAGCGTAGCCCGGGGGCACCGACGGCGGCATCCGTCGAAAGTGCGAACCGAAAGTCATGGGAGAATCGTGGGGATGTCCCCTCGAGCCGCCAATCCGCCGGTGCCTGCTGCCACCGACCCCGCGCTGATCCGCAACTTCTGCATCATCGCCCACATCGACCACGGCAAGTCCACCCTCGCCGACCGGATGCTCGGTATCACCGGGGTCGTGTCCGACCGCGACATGCGCGCCCAGTACCTCGACCGCATGGACATCGAGCGCGAGCGCGGCATCACGATCAAGAGCCAGGCCGTGCGCATGCCCTGGCAGGTGGGCGACACGTCGTACGCCCTGAACATGATCGACACGCCCGGCCACGTCGACTTCAGCTACGAGGTGTCCCGCTCGCTCGCCGCCTGCGAGGGCGCGATCCTCCTCGTCGACGCCGCGCAGGGCATCGAGGCGCAGACGCTCGCGAACCTCTACCTCGCCCTCGAGAACGACCTCGAGATCATCCCCGTGCTGAACAAGATCGACCTGCCCGCGGCGGAGCCCGAGAAGTACGCGCGCGAGCTCGCCGACCTCATCGGCGGCTCGCCCGACGACGTGCTCAAGGTGTCGGGCAAGACCGGGGTCGGCGTCGAGGAGCTCCTCGACCGAGTCGTCGAGCGCATCCCGGCTCCGGTCGGCGACGCGACTGCCCCTGCGCGCGCCATGATCTTCGACTCGGTCTACGACAGCTACCGCGGCGTCGTCACCTACGTGCGCATGGTCGACGGCCAGCTGAACCCGCGCGAGCGCATCCAGATGATGTCGACGAAGGCGACTCACGAGATCCTCGAGATCGGCGTGAGCGCGCCCGAGCCCACGYCCACGAAGGGGCTCGGCGTCGGCGAGGTCGGCTACCTCATCACCGGCGTGAAGGACGTGCGCCAGTCGAAGGTCGGCGACACCGTCACCACGGCGGCGAAGGCGGCCACCGAGGCGCTCCCCGGC
>NZ_JBFUCL010000441.1:0-2527 GCF_056405255.1 Agromyces sp. P1_H4
GTCGACGGCCGCGAAGCCGCGCGAGGGTCGCGCCGGCGAAGGAGATGGCGCCGGTCGCCGGTCGCTCCGCCTCGAGCTCCACCTCGAGCTCGGGCGCCGGGCTCGCGGCATCCGTGGTGCCGACCTCCTCGGGCGCGATCACCGTCACCGTGCGGGCGGGGTTCGCCGCCATCGCGTCGAGCGCGGCATCGCGCGCGAGCGGCACGAGGTCGACCTCGGCGAGCTCGAGCGGCTTGGCCTCATCGAGCCGGGCCAGGGCCAGGAGGTCCTCGACGAGGCCGCCCATGCGGATGGCCTCCTTCTCGATGCGGTCCATGGCCTGCGCGACCTCTTCGGGGCTCTGCAGGGCGCCCATGCGGTACAGCTCCGCGTAGCCGCGCACCGACACGAGGGGCGTGCGCAGCTCATGCGAGGCGTCGCCGACGAAGCGGCGCATCTGCTCGATGGTGCGCGCGCGGTCCCGGAACGCGCGGTCGATGCGGTTGAGCATCGTGTTGAGCGAGCGGTTGAGCCGGCCGACCTCGGTGTTGGGCGTGGCCCCGCCGAGGCGCTGGCTGAAGTCGCCGTCGGCGATCGCGGCGGCCGTGCGCTCCACCTCGCGCAGCGGCGTGAACGTCGAGGTCACGAGCATGCGGGTCAGCAGGGCGCCGATGAGCACGACGCCGAGCCCGAAGCCGAGGAAGATGGTGAGGTAGACGGCGAGCAGCTGCTCGGTCGCCTTCGACGACACGGCGATGATGATCGGCGCGTAGGTGCCGTGCTGGTCGGCCGTCATGAGCGCGGCCACGGCCCGGAAGGTCGAGTTGCCGTCGGCATCCCGCAATGGGAACACCTGGTAGCCGCCGGCGTTCTTCTCGTTGACCATCGCGGGCGTCAGCATGGCGGGCAGCTGCGGCAGCTCGGCGCGGTCGCGGTCGCCCCAGTTGTGCGCCCACTTGCCCGTCTGCTCGTCGTAGACGGCGACGAACACGTCTTCGGCGGGCCGGAACGCGAGGTCGTCGAGGTTGGTGCCCGGATCGGCGTCGCCGCCCTCGTCGGTGAAGTACTTCATGAGGTCGCCCGACGCGATGGCCGCGAGCTTGCCCTTCGTCTGCTCCTCGACGTAGGAGCGGAGCATGGCGGCCGTGCCGATGCCGGAGACGAGCAGCCCGAGGGTCAGCATCAGGACCGTCACACCCGTGATCTTGGTGCGCAGGGAGATGCGGTTCCACCGCTCGTTGATCGTCTGATGCATGGCTGCCCGAGTCTAGGCGGCGAAGCCTGAGTCAGGGCTTGGAGGACTTCAGCATGTACCCGAATCCCCGCTTCGTCTGGATCAGCGGCTCGTTCGAGTGCTGGTCGAGCTTGCGGCGGAGGTAGGAGATGTAGCTCTCGACGATGCCGGCGTCCCCGTTGAAGTCGTACTCCCATACGTGGTCGAGGATCTGGGCCTTCGAGAGCACGCGGTTCGGGTTCAGCATGAGGTAGCGGAGCAGCTTGAACTCGGTGGGGGAGAGCTCGACGGGCACGTCGCCGACGAGCACCTCGTGGGTGTCCTGGTCCATGGTCAGCTCGCCGGTGCGGATGACCGCGTCCTCCTCGGCGTGCATGGTGCGCCGCAGGATCGCCTTGATGCGCGCCACGATCTCGTCGAGGCTGAACGGCTTGGTGACGTAGTCGTCGCCGCCGACCGTGAGGCCGGTGATCTTGTCCTCGGTGTCGTCCTTCGCGGTGAGGAACAGGATGGGGGCGGTGTAGCCCGCCGAGCGGAGTCGCTTGGTGACGCCGAATCCGTTCATGTCGGGCAGCATGACGTCGAGGATGATCAGGTCGGGCTCCTCCTCGAGCACGGCCGAGATGGTCTGCGCGCCGTTGCCGACGGCGCGCACGGCGAAGCCGGCGAACCGGAGGCTCGTGGTGAGGAGATCGCGGATGTTGGGCTCGTCATCGACGATGAGAATGCGTGGTCCATCGCTCATGGGGTCATTCTCTTGACGTTCGCTGTGATCTGCCTGTGAGTCACTTGGATGCTCCGGATGCCGCGGAGATCCGCAGGCAGCATCCGCCGGCGCCCGGATCGAGGTGCACCCGATCGGCGTCGTCGCCGACCTCCTGCGCCATGGCGCAGACCAGGGCGTGGTTGAGGTCGCAGACGACCTCGGGATGCTGCGCCGCGAGCTTGTGGAAGGGGCAGGTGCCGAGCACGGTGTCCCCGCCGTCGGGGCGCGGTTCGAACCCCGACCGTTCGAGGGCGACGTCGAGCGCCGGTGCGCCGAGGGCGAGGCGACGGCCGGCGCGATCGGCCGCGTCGTGCAGCGCGGCCTTCGGAGAGGCGCCCGTCATCGCCTGCTGGATCGCGTCGGCCATGACACCGCCGGCGACGGCGTACAGGCGACGGGGCAGGTCGAGCGCGAACTCCCGGTCGCTGCGCCGGTAGAGCTTCGACGGACGCCCCGCCCCCGGCCCGGAGCGGCCGTTGAGGCGGCGGAACTCCACGGCGAGCAGGCCCGCTGCGGCCAGGCGCTCGAGGTGGAACGCGGCGGTGGAG
>NZ_JBFUCL010000442.1:0-2447 GCF_056405255.1 Agromyces sp. P1_H4
GCGACTCCTCGCGCAGAGCGACCCCGATGCGGCCGGGCGCCCGCGTCCCAGGGCGCCGGGGCGCGGCATCCCGGCCGCGTAGCTCCCGACCGACCGCCCTTCGACGTCCCGCCTGACGGGGCGCTCGCACGTGCACGGTCCCGCCCTCGCGGCCAGACGGATCCCGCATCCCTCGACCGCAAGGACACCTCATGAACCTGTACGACCTTCCGCCCGTCGCCGCCGTGCTCGACGCGGCGCACGCCCTCCTCATGCACCTCGCCGCATGGCTCACGCCGTTCGCCGGCGCGTCGAGCGCGGCCGCCGCGATCGTGCTGGTCACGCTGCTCGTGCGCGCGCTGCTCATCCCCGTCGGCATCTCGCAGGCGAAGGCCGAACGCACGCGCGCCCGGCTCGCCCCCCGCCTGGCCGAACTGCGTCGCCGCCACGCGAAGGACCCCGAGCGCCTGCAGCGCGAGACCATGGCGCTCTACGCCGACGAGGGCGCGTCGCCGTTCGCCGGCTGCCTGCCGATGCTCATCCAGGCGCCCATCGTCGGCGTGATCTACGCCCTCTTCGTGCTGCCGACGATCGCGGGCCACCCGAACGCGCTGCTCGAGCAGACCCTGCTCGGCGTGCCGCTCGGTTCCAGCTTCGCCGGCTCGATCGCGTCGGGCACCCTCACGCCCGGTGCGCTGCTCGTGTTCGGGGCACTGATCGGCGCGATCGCGCTCGTCGGCGAGCTCACTCGCCGTGCCTTCCGCCCGCAGCCCACGCCGCAGGACCGACCCGCTGCACGCCCCGGCGACGCCGCATCGGGGACGGATGCCGCGGCGGCGGTGCTCGGCTCAGCGGCCATGCTCCGGGTGGTCGGCCTCCTCCAGTTCGTCACGGCGGTGATCGCGGCGTTCGTGCCGCTCGCGGCGGCGCTCTACCTGCTCGTCACCGTGACGTGGACGCTCGGCCAGCGCCTCGTGCTGCGGCGCGTCTATCCGCTGCCGCCCGCGCTGCCCGCCCTTCCGGCGTGAGCGCCCGCGCCCGCCCCGCTCGGCTCAGGCGTCGGCGAGGTCCACGAAGCGGCGAAGCAACCGTTGCGGTTCGGTGACGGATGCCGCGGCGAGCCGCTCGCTCACGGCCCGCAGCTCGCTCGCCGGGAAGTAGCCGTGATGGCGGTACACCTGTGCGCGGGCCACGAAGTCGTGGGTGGACACCTCGGGGTGGAACTGCGTCGCGTAGACCCGGCGCCCCACCCGGTACACCTGCACCGGGCACGCCGCCGAGGACGCGAGCAGCACCGCGTCGTCGGGCAGCCGCTCGGTGGCCTCCTTGTGGCCGACCAGGGCGTGGAAGCGGCGGGGCAGCTCGCCCACGAGCGGATCGGCGACGCCGTCGGGCGTGAGGCTGATCTCGACGGCGGCGGCCTCCTCGCCGTGCTCCGTGCCGACGACCCCGCCGAGCACGCGCGTCAGCACCCCGATGCCGTAGCAGGTGAACAGCAGCGGGTGGTCGCGCTCGACGGCGTCCTCGGCGAGCCGCGCGAGGTCGGCCTCGACGCGGCGCTGCACCGGATGCTTCGACGCCTCGGGCGTCGTCACGTTGTACGGGCTGCCGCCCACCACGACCCCGGCGACCTCGTCGAGCCGCAGGTCGCCGAGCGGATCCACGTCGAGTCGCACGTGCTCGAGCCGGCCGGCGTCGAGGCCCATGGCGCGCCGCACGGACTCGTACTCGGGGCCGACGGCCTCGACCTCGGGGCGCGCCGAGAGGAAGAGGAACGGCTTCATCGCGAGCGACCGCCTCGCTTGCGCGCGCTGCGCCCCGAGCGGGCCGACGACGCGCGGCCGCCGGCGCGCGACGCACCGCCCGTGCCGCCCGCCTTCCCGCCCTTCGTCGCCTTGCCGCCCTTCGCGCCCTTGGCCTTCTCGGCCGCCGCGGCCTTCGCGTTCGCCTTGGCCTTGGCCGTGGCCTTCGCGGGCGCAGCGGCCTCCTCGTCGTCACCCGCGCGCCGTGAGCTGCGCGCCGTACGCCCACGCACCACGCCGACGAGCTCCTGGATGTCGGCGTCGTCGCGCTCGACGCGCCAGACGAGCGCGATGCGCGTCGGCGCGGCATCCGTCAGCGGCACGGCCACGACATCGCGGCGGTGGTGCAGGCGCGCGACGCCGTGGGGGAGGATCGCGTGGCCCGTGCCGGCAGCCACGAGCTCGACGGTCATCGCGGCGTCGGGCTGCGCCGGCGCGAGCGGTCCGCCCGCGAGGTCGGCGAGCGTCAGTGCCTCTGCCTCGGCGAGGGGGTGGTCCTTCGGGAGCACGGCGACGGCGAGCTCCTCCCAGAGCTGGATGACGTGCAGGCCCGCATCGTCGACGGGCAGGCGCACGAACGCGACATCCGCCTCGCCCGCGCGCAGGTCGGCGAGCTGCTCGGCCTCCTCGACGCGCACGGCCTCGAGCGGCAGGTCGGGCCGTCGC
>NZ_JBFUCL010000443.1:0-2427 GCF_056405255.1 Agromyces sp. P1_H4
CGCCCCCCGCGCGCGCGCCAGCTGGCGCACCCTGGCCATCTGCGCCTCACCGTCGAGCACCAGAGCGTCCGAACCCTCCCGTCGGAGAAGCCGATCCGGCTCCTCGACAACGCGGGGCACGCGGTGCACGGCGCGGCGGCCKGCGGCTTCGAGCTGCCCGACCTCGACACGCTCCTCGAGCTCTACCGTCGCATGGTCATCGCCCGCCGGTTCGACGTCCAGGTCACGGCGCTCACCAGGCAGGGCCGGCTCGCGACCTACCCGTCGGCCTACGGCCAGGAGGCCTGCGAGATCGGCGCGATCTCGGCGATCGAGGCGCGCGACTGGTTCTTCCCCACCTACCGCGACAGCATCGCGCTGCTCACGCGCGGCATCGAGCCCGGCGACATCCTGCAGTCCTTCCGGGGCGACTGGCACAACGGCTACGACCAGCACGCGCATCGCACCGCCTCGCAGGCGACGCCCCTCGCCACGCAGGCGCTGCACGCGGTCGGCCTCGCGCACGCGGCACGCCTGCGGCACGACCCGATCGTGACCATGACGTACCTCGGCGACGGCGCGACGAGCGAGGGCGACGCCCACGAGGCGTTCAACTTCGCGGCGGTCTGGCAGACCCCCACCGTCTTCCTGATCCAGAACAACCAGTTCGCGATCAGCGTGCCGTTGTCGCGCCAGACGCGCGCGGCCACCCTCGCCGACAAGGCCGTCGGGTACGGAATGCCCGGCTACCACGTCGACGGCAACGACGTCGCGGCGGTCTACGCGGTCACGCGCGCCGCGGTCGAACGGGCTCGGGCCGGCGGCGGCCCGACGCTCATCGAGGGCCTCACCTACCGCATCGAGGCGCACACGAACTCCGACGACCCGACCCGCTACCGCCAGGCCCGCGACGTCGAGCACTGGAAGCGTCGCGACCCCATCGAGCGTCTCGAGAAGTACCTCGTGTCCGAGGGCGCGCTGTCGGAGTCCATGCGAGCCGAGATCACGGATGCCGCGGAGTCGGTCGCCGCGCACACGCGCGACCTGATGACCGTCGAAGCCGAGATCGACCCCCTCGAGCTGTTCGACCACGTCTACGCCCGTCCTCGGGCGGCCCTCCTCGAACAGCGGGCGCGCCTCGAGGCCGAGCTCGCCGACGCCGCGATCCACGCGGCCGCCCAGTCCGCCGCCGCCCAGACCGCAGGAGCCGCCCGATGACCGCGACGACGACCGAGCAGGTCGCGCCCGAGGCATCCGCGCCGACGCAGCTCACCATGGCCGSCGCGCTGAACGCCGCGCTCCGCGACGCGATGGCCGCCGACGACCGGGTCGTCGTCTACGGCGAGGACGTCGGCCCGCTCGGCGGCGTCTTCCGCGTCACCGACGGACTGCAGGCGCAGTTCGGCGAGGACCGCATCTGGGACTCCCCCCTGGCAGAGTCGGGCATCATCGGCACCGCGATCGGGATGGCGATGTACGGCATGCGTCCCGTCGTCGAGATGCAGTTCGACGCGTTCAGCTACCCGGCGTTCGAGCAGATGGTCTCGCACGTCGCGAAGATGCGGAACCGCACCAAGGGCCGGATGTCGCTCCCCATGGTCGTGCGCATCCCCTGCGCCGGCGCGATCGGGGGCGTGGAGCACCACTCCGACTCCTCGGAGGCGTACTGGACCGCCACGCCCGGCCTGACCGTCGTGATGCCGTCGAACCCGGCGGACGCGTACTCGATGCTTCGCGAGGCGATCGACAGCGACGACCCGGTCGTCTTCATGGAGCCCAAGAGCCGCTACTGGTCGAAGGCGCCGGTCGCGCTGCCGGTCACGACCGCGCCGATGGATCGTGCCGTCGTGGTGCGCGAGGGCACCGACGTGACGCTGCTCGCCTACGGACCCACGCTGCGCACCGCGCTCGAGTCGGCCGACGCCGCCGCCGCCGAGGGCCTCTCGATCGAGGTCGTCGACCTGCGCAGCCTCTCCCCCTTCGACGACGAGACGGTCGGGCCATCCGTGCGGAAGACCTCCCGGGCGGCGGTCATCCACGAGGCGGCCCAGTTCGGCGGCTACGGCGCCGAGGTGGCCGCGCGCATCACGGAGCGGAACTTCCACCACCTCGCCGCACCCGTGCTGCGCATCACCGGGTTCGACATCCCGTTCCCCTCGCCGAAGCTCGAGGAGTTCCACCTGCCGACCCCCGACCGCGTGCTCGCGGCGCTCGAGACCTGGGAATGGGACGCCTGATGGGACGCGACTTCATCCTCCCCGACCTCGGCGAGGGCCTCACCGAGGCCGAGATCGTCGCCTGGCTCGTGCAGCCGGGTGACGAGGTGGCGATCGACCAGCCCGTCGTCGAACTCGAGTCCGCCAAGTCGGTCGTGCAGCTGCCCACGCCGTTCGCGGGGGTCGTCGAGTCGCTCGGCGGCGAGACCGGCCAGGTGCTCCACGCCGGCAG
>NZ_JBFUCL010000444.1:0-2424 GCF_056405255.1 Agromyces sp. P1_H4
CCTCCATCGCCGACAGCAACTGGTCGGGCTACCAGCACCAATTCGCCGGCAACGCGACCGCCGCCGAGCGCTCGGTCGCGGACGTCGACTTCGACACCGACCTGATGCGGCTCGCCGCCGGCGGCGGGCGCTGACGCGGCATCCGGAACCGACCGCGCCCGCCGGAACCGACCTCACCGGCCGGAACCCACTGCACGGGCCGGCATCGGCGTAACTTGGGGGCATGGCGAAGCAGCCGATCGTGTATGAGACCACGCACCGAGTCGCCTTCTCGGAGCTCGATCCCTTCCAGCACCTGAGCACCGGCAACTACGCCAGGTACTTCACCGACCACCGCATGGAGGCGCTCGCGAAGTACGCCGGGTGGGACCTTCCCACTCTCGACACGCTCGGCTTCATGACGTGGATCCGGCGCATGGAGATCAGCTTCCGCCGACCGGTGAACGCCGACCAGGAGATCACGATCACGTCGTTCGTGCGCGAGTTCCACGGGCCCGACGCGATCATCGAGTGCACGATGGCGGATGCCGCGGGCACGACGGTCGCCACGTGCCTGATGATCGTGGCGCACGTCGACGCGACGACACGGCGCGCGACCGACTGGCCCGACGACCTGCGGGCGATCTTCTTCGAGGCGGAGCACTAGCGGGCTTCGGCGCGCGCGGCGCCAGTGCGGCTGCCGCTCACCCGTCGTCGCTAGCTGCCGGCGAGGATCGTCCCGAGCCGCGCCCGGCACTCCGCGACGAACTCGGGAAGGGTGCGCCAGTAGTACGGGATGCCGAGGATCGCGACCGCGATCGCCCAGGCCCGGGCGCGCCGCCAGGTCGCCTCGTCGAGGTGCAGCGCGTTCCAGTAGGCGTCGCGGGCGGCCTGCGGCAGGTCCCAGACGGCGGCATGCTCGGCATCGGGCGCGCCGACCGAGAGCGCCCCGAAGTCGATGACCGCGTGAAGCCGGCCCGCGGCGACGAGGAGGTTGCCCGGGCGCAGGTCGCCGTGCAGCCACACGTGCGGCGCCCGCGAGTCGGGCAGGTCCAGCCCGTCGCGCCACCACTGCTCGAGCCGGTCGAGGTCGAGGTCGTCACCCACGAGCGGGCGAGCCTCGTCGAAGGCCTGCGCGACCCCCGGCTCGGCCTCGCGGAGGCTGCCGCCCCGATACCAGCTCAGGTCGCCCGACCGTCGCTGGCCCATGAGATCGATGCGGTGCAGGTCGCGCACGAAGGCGGCGAGGTCGTCGCCGAACCGTCGCCAGTCCGTCACGGTGTCGGATGCCGGTGGCGCGCCGTCGATCCACCGGTACACCGACCACTCCAGCGGGTACGCGTGCGACGGGGAGCCCTCGTGCACCGGTTCGGGGATGCGAACCGGCAGGGCGGGCGCCAGGCGGGGAAGCCACGTGCGCTCCTTGCGCAGCGAGGGCACCCCTCCCGCCGTGCGCGGCATCCGCATCAAGAGGTCGTCGCCAAGCCGGAACATCACGTTGTCGGTGCCGCCACCGGCGAGGGTCACCGGCAGGCTGGCCCACTCCGGTCGCTCGCGAGCGATGAGGGCGGAGGCGAGACCGACGTCGATCGGCAGCTCGTTGGAATGGAGTGGCATCCGACCCAGCTTGCCACTCACCGCGGCGCACTCACCGCGGTTCGTGTCGCGGTCCAGTGTCGGTGCCCCCGAGCAGGATGGCGGCATGCATGGAACCGTCGTGGTCACGGGCGGCGCCGCCGGGCTGGGCGCCGTCATCGCCGAGWCGCTGCTCGCGCACGGTCACGGCGTGCTCCTCGTCGACCGCGACCCGGCGGCGGCGAGGGCGACGGCCGACGGTCTCGAGGCTCGGCACGGGTCGCCCGTGGCGGTCGTCGCCGCCGACCTGTCGACGATCCACGGCATCAACGCGGCGGTCGACGCGCTCGCCGGGGTCTCCGGCATCACCGCGCTCGTGAACAATGCGGGAGGCTGGTCGCCGGGCCCGCAGTACCCCGACGCCGAACCCGACGCATGGCTCGGCGCGCTGACGCTCGACCTGGTCGCGCCGATGCTGCTCGCGCAGCGGCTGTGGCCGCGGCTCGCGACGGTCGGCGGAGCGGGCGGCGTGGTCGGGGCGAGCGGCGGCGTCGGGGCGAGCGGCGCGGTCGTGAACATCGGGTCGAGCGGCGGCGAGGGTGACGAACCCTACGGGTCACCCGAGTACGGCGCCGCGAAGGCCGGCCTCCGCCRCTTCACGAGCTCGCTCGGCGGTCGGGCCGACGTTCGCGTCATGGCCGTTGTGCCCGGCTGGATCGGCCTCGATCGCGCTCATGCCCAATTCGCCGCCCTCGCACCCGAGCAGCAGCGTGCGGCTGGGCGGCTCATCCCGCCGCAGGAGGTCGCGGATCGGGTGCTGTACCTGCTCGAGCACGGACGCCCCGGCGAGGTCGCCGAACTGCTCGAGTG
>NZ_JBFUCL010000445.1:0-2417 GCF_056405255.1 Agromyces sp. P1_H4
CAGCCCTGCCGAACGCATCGCGCTCGTGCTCCACGACGTGTTCGGCCGCTCCTTCGACGAAGTGGCCGACGTGCTCGACCGCTCCCCCGAGGCGGCGCGCCAGCTCGCGTCTCGAGCGCGTCGCCGGGTGCGGGGCGCCGAGAGCCCGGCCCRTCCGGATCGCGACCGAGGCCGGCGCATCGTGGATGCCTGGCTCGTCGCCGCGCGTGACGGCGACGTGCGGGCCCTGCTGGAACTCCTCGACGACGGCGCCGTGTTGCGTGCCGACTACGGCAGCACCGTGCAACTGGTCGAGGGCGCCCAGGCCATCGCCGGACAGGCGGTGCTCGCCGGGCGGTTGGCTGCGCACTCGACGCCCGTCCTCATCGACGGCCGACCCGGCGTCGCGGCCATCATGCACGGCCGGGTCGTCTCGATCATGGCGTTCGAGCTCGACGGCGACCGGATCGTCGGGCTCGACGTGCTCGCGGACCCTGCCCGTTTGGAGGGCCTCGATGTCTCACTCTATATCTCTTGACAGTAATATTACTGCTGAGTGATACTAGGGCTATGATCGCCTCACTGAGCGCCCTGGCCGAGCCGAACCGGCTCGCCATCGTCGAGCTGCTCCGCGACCACGGGCCGCACTCGGTCGGCGAGATCGCCGGCACACTCGACCTGCGCCAGCCGCTGGTCTCCAAGCACCTCCGGGTCCTCAGCGACGCCGGCATGGTCGCCGCACGCATCGACGCCCAGCGTCGCATCTMCGACCTCCAGGAGGCACCGTTCCGCGAGATCGACGGATGGCTCGACTCCTTCGCCGCGGTCTGGGCAGGCCGCCTCGACCGTCTCGACGCCCACCTGCGTCGCAGCGAGGACCCGTCATGACCGCCCTCCGCATGGTCAAGGACCTCGAGCGGCGCGAGATCACCCTCGAACGCGAGCTCGGCGCCGACCCCGAGCGCGTGTGGCGTTCATGGACCATCGCCGAGGAGCTCGAAGCGTGGTGGGGGCCGGAAGGCTGGTCGACCACCGTCCGCGCGCTCGACGTGCGTCCGGGCGGGCTGTGGCACTTCGGCATGGGGCCGGTCGCGAGCACGGAGCCCGAAGTGTGGATCCGCTCGATCTACAGCGAGGTCATCGAGCACGCGATGCTCGCGTACGTCGAGGGCTTCTCGGATGCCACGGGCGCCGACCTCGACCCCGAGTCGCAGGCCGTCACCGTGGAGTTCTTCGGGCTCGACCCCGGCCGCACCCGGCTCGTCCTGCACACCAGGTTCCCCTCCGTCGCCCGCCTCGAACGCGTCGCCGCCATGGGGATGCTCGAGGGATGGAGAACTGGATTCGACCGCCTCGACCAGCACCTCGCGAAGGGAACACCATGATGAGCAACAACACGCATGCCCCCGGTGGGAACGCCATCGCCGCCCCCGCGACCTCGACCGTCGTCTCGGCCGACGGAACCCGCCTGACCACGCAGGTCGTCGGCACCGGCCCTCTCCTCGTGCTCGTCGACCCCGCCATGGCGACCCGGCGCGACTCCGCCAAGCTCACGGCCGCGCTCGCGCCGCACTTCACGGTCGTCGGCTACGACCGCCGCGGTCGCGGCGACAGCGGGGACGCCGATCCGTCGGGAACGGATGTCGCCAACGAGGTCGCCGACGTCGCGGCGGTCATCGCGGCCCACGGCGGCCGGGCCATCCTCTTCGGCAGCTCGTCGGGAGCGGTGCTCGCGCTCGAGGCTGCTGCGCGGCTCGGTGACGCCGTCACGGGCCTCGTGCTCTACGAGCCCCCGTTCATCGTCGACGACAGCAGGGCCCCGGTACCGCACGACCTGCCCGGTCGGATCGCCGCGGACGTCGCGGCCGGCCGGACCGGCGCGGCATCCGCATCGTTCTTCACGGAGGCCGTCGGTGTGCCGCCCGCCTTCGTGGCGATGATGCGCCTCACGCCGATGTGGCGGCGGGCGAAGCGCATCGTGCGGACCGTCCGCTACGACTTCGCCGCGCTCGAGGGCTTGCAGGACGGCCGGCCGCTCCCGGCCGATCGCTGGAAGGGCCTCGCGGCGCCGGGCGTCGTCGTCGTCGGGTCGCGCAGCGAGCCGTTCTTCCACGCCGGTGCGCGATCGCTCGCCGACGTGGCGCCCTCCATCGAGTTCGAGGTGCTCGACGGCGGCCATCACGGCACGCCCATGATGTCGCCCGCTCCCCTCGTCGAACGGATGATCGCCCGCTTCGCGAACCGCTGACCCGATGCGCGTCCCGGTCAGTCGGTGGTGAGCAGCACCTTGACGGCTCGCCGTTCGTCCATCGCCCGGTATCCCTCGGCGGCCTCCTCGAGGGGAAGCGAGAGGTCGAAGACCTTGCCGGGGTCGATCCTGCGGTCCCAGATGAGCTGGATCAGCTCGGGGAGGAACCGGCGCACCGGGGCCGGTCCCC
>NZ_JBFUCL010000446.1:0-2415 GCF_056405255.1 Agromyces sp. P1_H4
CGCGACGGCCGGGGCGCACCACGCACCCCGGCCGTCGTGGGTCATGCAGCGGCGTCGTCGACGGACGCGGCGGCGGCGATCAGCTGCGCGCCGAGTCCCGCGTCGACGTTGGTCCAGTACGCGAAGAACCGCGCCCGGATCTCGTCGACCGTGATCGCGGCCGCCTGGCCGGCGAGCGTCTGGACGAGCCGCTCCTTCGCCGCGGCCGAGAACACGTCACGGTAGAGGGTGCCGGCCTGGCCGAAGTCGCTGTCATCGGCGTGCAGCGTCGCCGCCGACCGCACCAGCTCGCCGTCGCTCTCCCAGCTGCCCTCGCCCGCCGCCGCCGCATCGGCGACCGGACCGCCGAACGAGTTCGGCGCGTACACCGGCGTCGTCGGCGCGTTGTACGCGTGGCGCTGGGCGCCGTCCTGCGAGTAGTTCTGCACGGATGCCGCGTGCGGCGCGTTCACGGGAATCTGGTTGTAGTTCGTGCCGACCCGGTAGCGCTGCGCGTCGGGATAGCTGAAGACGCGGGCCATGAGCATCTTGTCGGGGCTGATGCCGATGCCCGGCACCGTGTTCGCCGGCGAGAACGCGGCCTGCTCGATCTCGGCGAAGAAGTTCTGCGGGTTGCGGTCGAGGGTGAGCGTGCCCACCGGGATCAGCGGGTAGTCCGCGTGCGGCCACACCTTGGTGAGGTCGAACGGGTTGAAGCGGTAGGTCTTCGCGTCCTCGTAGGGCATGACCTGCACGTGCAGGTCCCACTTGGGGAACTCGCCCCGCTCGATCGCGTCGAAGAGGTCGCGGCGGTAGTGGTCGGCGTCGGCGCCGGCGATCGCCTCGGCCGTCTCGGCGTCGAGGTGCAGGTCGCCCTGTCGCGAACGGAAGTGATACTTCACCCAGAAGCGCTCGCCCTCGGCGTTGATCCACTGGTACGTGTGCGATCCGAAGCCGTGCATCTCGCGCCACGACTTCGGCAGGCCGCGGTCCCCCATGAGGTACGTGACCTGGTGCGCGGACTCGGGCGAGAGGGTCCAGAAGTCCCACTGCATGTCGGCGTCGCGCAGGCCCGAGCCGGGCAGGCGCTTCTGCGAGTGGATGAAGTCGGGGAACTTGATCGCGTCGCGGATGAAGAACACCGGGGTGTTGTTGCCCACGATGTCGTAGTTGCCCTCGGTCGTGTAGAACTTCACCGAGAAGCCGCGCACGTCCCGCCACGTGTCGGGCGACCCCTGCTCGCCGGCGACGCTGGAGAAGCGCAGGAGGGTCTCGGACTCGACGCCCGGCTGGAACACCGCGGCCCGCGTGTACGCGGTGACATCCGCCGTGACCTCGAAGCGGCCGAAGGCGCCGCCGCCCTTCGCGTGCACGATGCGCTCGGGGATGCGCTCGCGGTTGAACTGGGCGAGCTTCTCGACCAGGTACCGGTCGTGCAGCACGGTGGCGCCGTCGGCGCCGGCCGTGAGGGAGTGCGCGTCGCTCGCGACCGGGGTTCCGGTCTGCGTCGTCGTGGGTTCCGACATGTGTCGTCCTTCTCTCTCTGAGGTGGTGGTGCGGGGTCGGTGGTGCGGGGGTCGTGGCGCGGGGTCGGGGAAGGCGCGCCGAACTCCGCCTCGACGAGGCGAGGGCGCTGCCGGCTCGGCGGGCGGTGAGGGCCGTGCGGATGCCGCGGGCTAGCCGGACTCGGCCGGAGCGTGTCGCTCGAGCTCGGCGACGGCCTGCCGGCAGTCGGCGCAGAGCCCCCGGAAGGTGACCTCCGCCGTGTGGATGGCGAAGCCGCCGGTGTCGGCCGGCACGAGGCAGGGCGGCTCGCCGATCACGCAGTCGACGTCGGCCACGGCGTGGCAGCGGGTGCAGACGACGTGGTGGTGGTTGTCGCCGATGCGGCTCTCGTAGAGCGCGGGCGAGCCCGCGGGCGCGATGCGGCGCAGCAGCCCGGCGTTCGAGAGGTCTCCGAGCACGTTGTAGATCGATTGCAGCGACACGCTCGGGTGATCGGCGGCGACGCGCGCGTGCACGGCGTCGGCATCGAGGTGGCCATGTCCCGTGACCGCGTCGAGCACCGCGATGCGTGGCACCGTGACCTTGAGCCCCGCCGTGCGCAGGTGCGCCTCGGCCTGCTCACGGTCGGATGCGCTGCTCATGTCCTCGACCGTAGCAGTTGTTTTGAATGACTCAAAACAACACGCGGTGCCGGTCGGCCGGGCTCAGACCCGTTCCAGCACGTTCCCCACGTCGGCGATCCCCCGGCTCGCTCGCTCTCGCGAGGCGATGGCCCGAAGCTCGAGTGCCGTGGCGCCCTGCGTCCGAGCGACCGTCACGGCCTCGGTGAAGACCTCCGCGGCCGCCCTCCGCAACGCACCGCGGTGCGCCATCGACTCGCCGATGGCGGAGTGGAGCATCGACTCCCCCTGCAGGCGCAGGAGCTCGGCG
>NZ_JBFUCL010000447.1:0-2410 GCF_056405255.1 Agromyces sp. P1_H4
CACCTCACCGCCGGACGGCCCGGCGAGCCGATCGGGCTCGCCGCGATCGCCGACGTCGACGGCATCGCCGTGGGCGGCGGCCTCGTCGAGGACGTGCGCGCCGGACTCGAGCCGGTGTTCGGCGAACTGCGTCGGCTCGTCGCCGATGGGGTGCCCTATCTCGGCGCCTCGGCCGGCGCGATGATCGCGGCCGAGGGCTCGCTCGGCAGCGGCACGCGCATCGGCGGCGTGGTAGTCTCACCCGAGGACCCCGAGGACCCGGACGAACCGGCGTTCGAGCTCGAGATCGAGGCGGGCATCGGGCTCGTCGACGTCGCCATCGAGGTGCACGTCGCCCAGCGCGGCACGCTCTCCCGCCTGGTCGCCGCGGTCGAATCCGGTCTCGTCGCCGGCGGGCTCGGCATCGACGAGCGCACGGCGCTGATCGTGGGCGAGGGCGGCCTGCGGGTCGAGGGGAGCGGCAGCGTCTGGCGGGTGCTCCCGACCGAGGGCGGCGTGCTGGTCTCCACGATCGGCGGTTGACGGTGCCCGGGAAGTCCCTCGACGAGCTCTCCGCCGACGGGCTCATCGACCCGGGCTGGGCACGCGCCCTCGCCCCGGTCGGGCCGCGCATCGCCGAGATGGGCGACTTCCTCCGCGCGGAGACGGCGGCCGGCCACGGCTACCTCCCGAGCGGCGAGCACGTGCTGCGCGCGTTCGGCCCCCCGCTCGACGACGTGCGCGTGCTCATCGTCGGCCAGGACCCCTACCCGACGCCGGGGCATCCGATCGGCCTGTCCTTCGCGGTCGACCCCGACGTGCGGCCGGTGCCGCGAAGCCTCGCGAACATCTACCGCGAGCTCGCCGACGACCTCGGCACGACGCCGCCGAGCCATGGCGACCTCACCCTGTGGAGCGCGAACGGCGTGATGCTGCTCAACCGGGTGCTGACCGTGCGCCCCGGCGCGCCGGCGTCGCATCGCGGCAAGGGCTGGGAGGCGGTGACCGATCACGCCATCCGCACGCTCGTCGCGCGCGACCAGCCGCTCGTCGCCATCCTGTGGGGCCGCGACGCACAGGGGCTCCGGCCCCTGCTCGGCCGCACCCCCGTGATCGAGTCGGCGCATCCGAGCCCCCTGTCCGCGAGCCGCGGCTTCTTCGGGTCGCGGCCGTTCAGCCGTGCCAACGCGATGCTCGTCGCGCAGGGCGGCGAGCCGGTCGACTGGAGCCTGCCCGCGTGAGGCGCCAGGGGCATCCGGTGCCGCCCCTTCGGCGGTAGTCTGCTGCAATGCTCGAGGAGGAATACCAGGAACGGCGGGTCCTGCCGCGGCATCTCCGCAAGGCGCCCGAGCCCGAGAAGCCGTTCGACTTCACCATCCGTGACGCCGTGCTCGCCGACATGCCGGCCGTGCGGGAGATCTACAACTACTACGTCGCGAACTCCACGGTCACCTTCGACGAGGACGCGATGACCCTCAAGGAGTGGAAGGCGAAGTTCGCCTACCTCGACAAGCTCGGCATGCCCTTCCTCGTGGCCGAGTCGCCGAGCGGGCAGCTGCTGGGATACGCCCTGGTCGCGCCGTGGAAGCAGAAGCGCGCCTACCGCTACACCGTGGAGAACTCGATCTACCTCGGGCCCGCTGCGGCGGGCAAGGGCCTCGGCCGCGCTCTCCTGGCCGAGCTCATCGACCGCTCCAAGGCAGCGGGCCTGAAGGAGATCATCGCCGTGATCGCCGACCAGGGTGCCGACGCGTCGATCGCGCTGCACGAGAAGTTCGGCTTCCAGGAGATCGGCCGCATGGGCCGCGTCGGGTTCAAGTTCGACCGCTGGCTCGGCACGGTGCTGCTGCAGAAGTCGCTCAAATGACCGAGCTGCACGAGTACACCGCCCTCCAGCTCCACCAGCTGCTGCAGCGCCGTGAGGTGTCGCCGGTCGAACTGACACGCCACTACCTCGAGCGCATCGAGCGGCTCGACGGTGAGGTCGGCGCGTTCGCGACGGTGACGCCGGATGCCGCGCTCGCCCGGGCGCGCCACGTCGAGGAGCACGTGCCGACCGCCGCGCCGCTCTGGGGCATGCCGGTCGCCGACAAGGACCTCAACCGCCGCGCCGGCGTGCCGGCGGCATTCGGCTCGCGGGCCTTCGCCGGCTTCGTCCCCGACGAGTCCGACGACCTCGTGCAGGCGGTGGACGCGGCCGGTGCGGTGAGCCTCGGGAAGACCGCCACGCCCGAGTTCGGGCTCCCGTCGTACACGGAGGCGCTCGCGGGGGCCCCGACCCGGAACCCGTGGGACCTGACGCTCGGCGCGGGCGGCTCGAGCGGCGGCGCGGCGGCGGCCGTGGCATCCGGCATGCTGCCTTTCGCACCCGGCTCCGACGGGGGCGGGTCGATCCGCATCCCCGCGGCCGTGTGCGGACTCGTCGGGATGA
>NZ_JBFUCL010000448.1:0-2401 GCF_056405255.1 Agromyces sp. P1_H4
GCACCTACCCGCTCGACGACATCGTCGAGGCGCACCGGTACGTCGACGCCGGCCACAAGACCGGCAACGTGGTGCTGCGGATCGCCTGAGCGGCCTGCCGGCGGACGTCGCGGGCGGACGTACAATGCGGAAATGGAGGCACCGGCCAGCACCACCCTGGTCGTCGTCGGAGATGAGGCGACGTCGGCCATCCACGCCCTGGAGGGGTTCGCCAACGTGCGCGCGGCGACCTTCGACGCGGCATCCGACGACGAGGTCGCCCGTTGGTCGGCGGCCGCGGCCGCACCCTACGTGGTGCACGACCGCGACCCGCTCGGTCACGTGGCCGCGGCCTGGGTCGAGTTCTTCGACGACCAGTCGACGTACGGCGTGCTCGAACTGGAGATCGACCGCGCGGTCGAGGCCGCCGAGCGGCACGGCATCGCGGTGCCCGACTACTACGTGGTCATCCACCCCGAGACCCTGCCCGTGACCTGGAAGCACTGGTGGCTCGGCGTGCTCGCGTCGGAGTCGCCGACCCGCGTCATCCCGTGGCCCGACGCCGACGCCTCACTCGCCGGGTTGCTGCGGCACCTGCCCACGGGTCGCGCGTGGCCCGACGTCGAGTCGTGGCTCCCGACGGTCGCGGGCGCCGTGCCCGACCGGATCGGGCTCGGCGGCTAGGGCTCGGCGGCTCGCACTGCTCGCGCGCGCCGGAGCGGCATCCGTCGCCTGCCGTCACCGAGCGGCATCCGACCGACCGCGGCCGCTAGGCTCTCGGACGTGTTGCGCACCATGCTGAAGTCCAAGATCCACCGCGCCACCGTGACGCACGCCGACCTGCACTACGTCGGCTCGATCACGATCGACCGAGACCTGATGGATGCCGCCGAGCTGCTGCCCGGCGAGCAGGTCGCCGTCGTCGACGTGACGAACGGGGCACGCCTCGAGACCTACGTGATCGAGGGCGAACGCGGCAGCGGCGTGGTCGGCATCAACGGCGCGGCCGCGCACCTGGTGCACGAGGGTGACGTGGTGATCGTCATCTCCTACGCCCAGTTCGACGACGCCGCAGCGCGTGCCTGGCGGCCCCGCATCGTGCACGTCGATCGCACCAACCGCATCGATGACGTCGGGTCGGATGCCGCGGCCGCACCCGAAGACGCGATCGAACTGCTGCGGCCGCCGCTCGCCGTCTGAGCTGCGCTCGCCGCACGTTCTGCGCCCGGCACGCGTTCAGTGCTCGGCGTGCGCCTTGAGGGCGGTGAGCATCCGCTCGCTCTCGCTCGTGTAGCGCCCGACGATGATCGACCGCGCCGGCGCGAGGCGCCTCGGGATGCCGAGCTCGACGGTTCGCGTGACGCGCGACCCCGTGGCCGTCGCCGCGACCGACATCGAGACGGTCGCGTCGATGGTGCCGGCGGCGCGCGGCCGGAGCGTCATCGGCTGCCGGAACGCGATGACGTCGGGTCGGGCGAGGGCGATCACGACGCCGCGGCGGACGCCGGCACGGCTGTGCTCGACGTAGGTCGTTCCGACGGCGACGGGCGGCGGAGAGATCTCGCTCGTGCCGTCGTAGTCGCCCGAGGGCGGCAGCCAGCCGTAGTCGTGCAGGTCGGCGATGAGGTCGAACACGACCTCGGGCGCGGCCGCGATGTCGAGGTGCCGCTCGATCGTCGTCATCGGTCCACCCTCCCACCTTCCGCGGCCCGAGCGTAGCGCTCGGAGRGGGTGCGGAGGAGGGGAACGAGCTCGGCCGGCGACTCGACGGTGAAGTCCATGTTCAGCATGCCGATGTAGGCGGCGACCGTGTCGAGCGAGTCGGCGCCGGTGACGAGCACCGACGCGTCGTCGCCGACGGCCTCGACCACGCCGACGGTCGGGTTGATGCGCGCGATCACGGCGGCCGCGGGGGCGGCGATCCGCAGGCGCGCGTGCACGTTCCACCCGCTCATCGCGATGGAGCGCATCGCGAACGCAACGTAGTCGCCGCCGGGCAGCGGCACCGGGGAGAAGCGGCGGCGGGTCGGCATCCGAGGCTCGATCCAGTCGGCACGGAACACGCCCCACTCGCCGGATGCGGGGTCGCGTGCGACGAGGTACCAGCGCCGTTGCCAGCTGAGCAGGCGGTACGGCTCGACGAGCCGGGGCGTGCCGCGGTCGTCGAAGCGCAGCCAGTCCTCGTCGCGGATGGCGGCGGCGACCGCGGCGAGCACGGCCGGATCGACCTCGGGGTCGGGGGCATCCGTGCCGACGTTCTCGGGTGCGCGATCGACGACGGAGCCGATCGCCGCGACGGTGGGGCGCAGGCGGGAGGGCAGCACCTGCTCGAGCTTGGCCAGTGCACGGGCACTGGACTCGCCGATGCCCGCGATCCCCGTGGCGGCGCGCAGGCCGATCGCCACGGCGACCGCCTCCTCGT
>NZ_JBFUCL010000449.1:0-2386 GCF_056405255.1 Agromyces sp. P1_H4
GCCCACTCGTGCGCCGGCAACACGGGCCGTCGCCCGGCGCGCGGCGCGGCGGGCGCGTCAGCCGGTCAGCCCAGGCGGCGAGCGCAGTCGATGCAGAGCGTCGCGGTCGGGCGTGCGTCGAGACGTGCCACGGTGATCCGCTTGCCGCAGTTCGCGCAGACGCCGTAGCTGCCGTCGGCGATGCGGGCGAGGGCGCGCTCGACGTCGGCGAGCTCGGCACGCACGTCGGCCAGCACGGCAGTACGCTGCGACCACTCCTGCGTCATCGTCGGGCCTTCGGGGTCGTGCTCGTCGTCGGCTGAGGCATCCGACCTCGCGGTGCGCACCTCGCTCATGACGCCGTCGAACTCCGCGAGGCGCTCCTCGGCGTCGGCGCGTTCCGCGCGCAGCCTGCCTTCGAACCGTGCGAGCTGTGCCGGGGTCATCGTCGTCGCCGTCATCTCGCCCCCTTTCCGATCCCCGAATGCTACGCCTGCGGCATCCGGACGCCGTGTCAGACGCGGCAACTACGATTGAGGCGTGGTCACCGCCCTGTATCGCCGCTACCGGCCTGAGACGTTCGCCGAGATGATCGGCCAGTCGCAGGTGACCGAGCCCCTCATGACCGCGCTCCGCACCGATCGCGTGAATCACGCCTACCTCTTCAGCGGCCCGCGCGGCTGCGGCAAGACGACCTCGGCGCGCATCCTCGCACGCTGCCTCAACTGCGCCGAGGGGCCGACCGACGTGCCCTGCGGCGTGTGCGCGAGCTGCGTCGAGCTGGCGCGGGGCGGCAGCGGATCGCTCGACGTCGTCGAGATCGATGCAGCCAGCCACAACGGCGTCGACGACGCCCGCGACCTGCGCGAGCGCGCCGTGTTCGCCCCGGCCCGCGACCGCTACAAGATCTTCATCCTCGACGAGGCCCACATGGTCACGCCGCAGGGCTTCAACGCCCTGCTCAAGCTCGTCGAGGAGCCGCCCGAGCACGTGAAGTTCATCTTCGCGACCACCGAGCCCGACAAGGTGCTCGGCACCATCCGCTCGCGCACGCACCACTACCCGTTCCGGTTGGTCCCGCCCGGCCCGATGCTCGAGTACGTGCAGCAGCTCTGCACCGAAGAGGGCATCGAGGTCGCGCCGGGCGTGCTGCCCCTCGTCGTGCGCGCGGGCGGCGGCTCGCCGCGAGACACGCTGTCGCTGCTCGACCAGCTCATCGCCGGCTCAGAGGGCACCACCATCGACTACGAGCGCGCGGTGGCGCTGCTCGGCTACACACACGGCGCGCTCCTCGACGAGGTCGTCGACGCGATCGGCGCTAAGGATGCGGCGGGTGCCTTCGCCGCAGCCGACCGGGTGGTGCAGACGGGTCAAGACCCGCGGCGCTTCGTCGAAGACCTGCTCGAGCGGCTCCGCGACCTCATCGTGGTCGCCGCATCGTCACCTGAGACGGCCGCCGCAGTGCTGCGCGGGGTGCCGGCCGACGAGCTCGCGCGCATGGCCGCGCAGGCGGCCGCGTTCGGCTCGGCCGAGCTCTCGCGGGTCGCCGACCTGGTCAACCAGACCCTCACCGAGATGACCGGCGCCACCTCGCCGCGCCTCCACCTCGAGCTGATGCTCGCGCGGGTGCTCGTGCCGTCGAGCGACGACTCCGAGCGCGGGGCACTGGCGCGGGTCGAGCGCCTCGAGCGTCGCATCGGGGTGACGGATGCCGCGGGCGACCGCTCTGCGGTCGAAGCGCCTACCGCCGTGGCTGAGCCCGCCCGCCCGCCGGCCGTCTCCTCGGCGCCCACACGCGTTCCGCCGTCCCAGCCCACGTCCAGAGCCGAGCCGGCTTCGGCGGCTGCTGGGTCGTCGTCCGACCGCGACGAGGCGGCAGCTCGGGGTCCGGCGGCGGAAGCGCCGGCCTCGGTCCCCGCCACCGCCGCATCCGCGGCACCAGCGTCCGACGCGCCGGTGGCGGCACCTGCCGGCTCCGGGGCACCCTCCGCAGCGGCGTCCGCCGTCCCCGCGCCCGCACCGAAACCCGTCGGTCCGGTCACGCTGCAGCAGATGCGCGACGCGTGGCCCGAGGTGCTCGCGTCCCTCCAGCGCACGAAGCGCAGCGCATGGATGGTGGCGTTCACCGCCCAGGTGCGCGAGTTCCGCGACGGCGAGGTGCTCGTACTCGCCTTCCCGAGCGAGCAGGATGTCGCCGGGTTCCGCGGCGGCCCACCGGGGCAGAGCGTGAGCGAGCTGCTCCGMCGTGCGATCAGCGACGTGCTGGGCGTCACGGTCAAGTTCGTCGCCAAGGTCGACGGCGCCACGCGCGGCGACGCGCCGGTCGACGCGTCGTCGTCGGCTCCGGAACCGCCGGCACCCGCACCCGCACCGGCACCGTCCGCCCCTGCTCCGTCGTCCGCACCCG
>NZ_JBFUCL010000450.1:0-2353 GCF_056405255.1 Agromyces sp. P1_H4
GTCTGGTGCACCCAGCGCTCGGGCTTCACGCCGAGCACGCGGTAGAGCGTGCCGTAGCTGCCGCCCTCGGGCCGCACGACGAAGCCGGAGTCGTCGACGGCCTTGGGCCGCATCACGATGCGCGGGGCCTCGGGGGCGGATGCCGCGGCGGCGCGGGCCTCGTCGACGAGCTCGCCGAGCGCGTACCCGAGCTGTCGCAGGCCCTCGTGGCTCACGGTCGAGATCTCGAAGACGCGGTAGCCGCGCCCCTCGAGCTCGGGACGCACGAACTCCGCGAGCTCGCGGGCCTCGGGCACGTCGACCTTGTTCAGCGCGATGAGCTGGGGCCGATCGAGCAGGGGCACCTGGCCCTCGGGCACCGGGTAGGCGGCCAGTTCGGCGAGGATGATCTCGAGGTCGCTGAGCGGGTCGCGACCGGGCTCGAGCGTGGCGCAGTCGATGACGTGCAGGAGCGCCGAGCAACGCTCGACATGGCGGAGGAACTCGAGGCCGAGCCCCTTGCCCTCGCTCGCGCCCTCGATGAGGCCGGGCACGTCGGCGACGGTGAACCGGTGGTCACCGGCCTGGACGACGCCGAGGTTCGGATGCAGCGTGGTGAACGGGTAGTCGGCGATCTTCGGCCGCGCCGCGGAGAGCGCGGCGATGAGGCTCGACTTGCCGGCCGACGGGAAGCCGACGAGCGCGACATCCGCGATCGTCTTCAGCTCGAGCTTCACCTCGCCCTCGAACCCGGGCGTGCCGAGGAGCGCGAAGCCGGGCGCCTTGCGCTTGGTGCTCGCGAGCGCCGCGTTGCCGAGCCCGCCCTGYCCGCCGGGCGCCACGACGAAGCGCATGCCCGGCTCGGTGAGGTCGGCGAGCTCGCTGCCGTCGGGGTCCTTCACGACGGTGCCGACGGGCACCGGGAGCTCGAGGAGCTCGCCGGCCGCGCCCGAGCGGTTGTCGCCCATTCCGGGCTGGCCGTTGTCGGAGGAGCGGTGCGGGCGCCCGTGGTAGGCGAGGAGGGTCGTGACGTTCGGGTCGGCGACGAGCACGATGTCGCCGCCGTGCCCGCCGTTGCCGCCGTCGGGGCCCGCGAGGGGCTTGAACTTCTCCCGGCGTACCGAGACGCACCCGTTGCCGCCGTGGCCGGCGCGCACGAACAACGTCACCTGGTCGACGAAGCTGACCATGCCGCATCCCTCCTCACGGGGTGAAAACACGTGAGGGCGAGCCGAAGCCCGCCCTCACAAGACCTGTCGGTCGACTATTCGCCGGCCGCCACGATGTTGACGACCTTGCGGCCGCCCTTGTTGCCGAACTGCACAGCGCCCGCCTCGAGCGCGAAGAGCGTGTCGTCGCCGCCGCGACCCACGCCAGCACCCGGGTGGAAGTGCGTGCCGCGCTGGCGGACGAGGATCTCGCCCGCGCTGACGACCTGGCCGCCGAAGCGCTTCACGCCGAGGCGCTGGGCGTTCGAGTCACGACCGTTGCGAGTGGAGCTCGCTCCCTTTTTGTGTGCCATGTCTGTATCTCCTTGCGGGCCGCTGCTACTTGATGCCGGTGATCTTGACGCGCGTGAGCTCCTGACGGTGGCCCTGGCGCTTCTTGTAGCCGGTCTTGTTCTTGAACTTCTGGATCACGATCTTGGGGCCGCGAAGGTCGTTCAGGACCTCAGCCGTGACCGTGACCTTCGCGAGCGACTTGGCGTCGGAGGTGATCTTCTCGCCGTCGACGAGGAGGACCGGGATGAGCGAGACGTTGCCGTCCTTGTCAGCCTTGATGCGGTCCATCGTCACGATGGTGCCGACTTCGACCTTCTCCTGCCGACCGCCGGCGCGCACTACTGCGTAAACCACTACTCGTACCTATCTCTGGGGAACCCGGGGGTTCCGGCTGTCTGATGGGGTGTCACTGCGCGGGACCCCAGCGGGAAGGAGGGTCGTCACTGCCAGAAAACTGTGCGGGCACACCGGGATAAGCGGTGGCACCAACGGTCGAGTTTACCTGATGCCACAGGGTCGGTCAAACGCGCGTCCCCGGCGAGTCGCGCGAAGCGCCCGCGTAGGATCGGCGGCATGGCCGTGCTCATCGACACCCCGCTCTGGCCGAAGCACGGCACGATGTGGTCGCACCTCGTGAGCGATCGCTCGATCGAGGAGCTTCGCGCCTTCGCGGAGCGCCTGGGGCTGCCTCCGCGCGCGTTCGACCTCGACCACTACGACGTCCCCGTCGAGCGCTACGACGAGCTCGTCGCGGCCGGTGCGGAGCCGGTGGCCCCGCGGGAACTCGTGCGCCGGCTCGCGGCCAGCGGTCTCCGGGTCACGCCGCGCGAGCGACGCGCCCGGAGAACCGGCTCAGCGCTCGGCTGAGTCCG
>NZ_JBFUCL010000451.1:0-2344 GCF_056405255.1 Agromyces sp. P1_H4
GTGCCGGTCGCGGCGGGGGCGGCATCGGCGGGCGCCTGTGCCGGCGCGGCGGCTGCGGTCGCGCCCTCGTTGGTCGGAGCCGGAGCGGCCGTGGCGGCGGGCTCGGTGGAGGTCGCGGGGGCGGTCTGGGCCGCCGGGTTCGCGGCGGTCTCGTTGGTGGCCGTCGTCGCCGCGACGTCGCCGTCGCGGGCCTCGCCCGAGGTGCCGTCAGTGATGTCGGTCATGGTGTGCTCCTTCCAAAGCGATGCCAGCATCCCGCTGCAAGCTGTGCACGGCATCGGCGAAGTCTATGAACCGGCTATCCGGTGGCGGTGATTCGTCCGAATGCGGATGGCGCCGTCGTGGTCGCCGTGCGCCAGCGTAGCGGCCCCACCCTGACGTACGGTGAGAGCGTGAGCGACTTCTCCCCCTCGCCGGCCCTGCGGCCGTGGCAGCGCACCRCCGCAGGCGCCGGCCTGTTGGCGCCCGACGGCAGCATCGCCGCGACGATCTTCGCCGAGATGAGCGCGCTCGCGGCGCGCACCGGCGCGATCAACCTCGGTCAGGGGTTCCCCGACGAGGACGGACCGCCCGAGGTGCTCGAGGCCGCGCGTCGGGCCATCGCGGACGGYGTGAACCAGTACCCACCCGGGATCGGCATGCCCGTGCTGCGGGAGGCCATCGCCGAGCATCAACGTCGGTTCTACGGGCTCGAGGTCGACGCGGCATCCGAGGTGCTCGTGACCGCCGGGGCGACCGAGGCGCTCGCCGCCACCATCCTCGCCCTCGTCGACGAGGGCGAGGAGGTCGTGACGTTCGAGCCCTACTACGACGCGTACGCGGCCGTCATCGCCCGGGCGGGGGGCGTGCACCGCACGGTGCCGCTCCACTGGTCTTCAACGCAGCACAGGCCCGACTGGCGGCCCGACCACGCCGAGCTCGAGGCGGCCGTCACCGACCGCACGCGCATCATCCTCGTGAACTCGCCGCACAACCCGACGGGCGCGGTGCTCGACGCCGACACCCTCGCGCTGGTCGTGCGCCTCGCCGAGCGGCACGACGCGATCATCGTGACCGACGAGGTGTACGAGCACCTCACGTTCGGCGTGCCGCACACGCCGATCGCGACGCTGCCCGGCGCTCGCGAACGCACCGTGTCGATCTCGTCGGGCGGCAAGACGTTCAGCACCACCGGCTGGAAGATCGGCTGGCTCACCGCACCCGCCGCGCTCGTCACGAGCGTGCTGGCGGTGAAGCAGTACCTCACGTTCGTGAACGGCGCGCCGTTCCAGCCGGCCATCGCCACCGGCCTCGGGCTGCCCGATGCGGTGTTCACGGATGCCGCGGCCGAGCTCCGCGCGAAGCGCGACCTGCTCGCCGCCGGCCTCACCGCCGCCGGCTTCGCCGTGTCGCTGCCCGACGCCGGGTACTTCATCGTCGCGGATGCCCGCCCGCTCGGCTACGACGACGGCGCGGCGCTCTGCCGTCGGCTGCCCGAACTGGCGGGCGTGGTGGGCGTTCCGGTGTCGGCGTTCGTGCACCCCGACCGCCAGGATGCCTACCGCAGCCTCGTGCGCTTCGCGTTCTGCAAGCGCCGTGAGGTGCTGGAGGAGGCATCCGCTCGCCTCGCGGCGCTCACCGCGAGCGCGGGTTGATCCGCTCGGTCACGTCGAAGCGGCGCAGCGCGAGCGCGGGGTTGACCCGGCGTACGGCGTCGATGCGCTCACGCGAGACCCAGGCCACCGCGACATCCGTCGCCTCGCCGATCGTCGCGATCTCGACGCCCATGGGGTCGACGATCATGCTGTTGCCGGCGCCGACCGGCGGGGCGTGGTCGGCCGCCAGCACGTACATGGTGTTCTCGAGGGCGCGCGCGGTGGTCAGCACCCGCCAGTGCGCCTCCTTCAGCGGGCCTCGCACCCACTCGGCGGGCATGCAGACCACGTCGGCCCCGGCGTCGACGATGCGGCGGGTCACCTCGGGGAAGCGGGCGTCGTAGCAGGTCTGCAGGCCGAAGCGGATGCCTCCGGCCTCGAACAGCTCGGGCGGCGCGACGTCGCCCGGCGCCACCCATTCGGACTCGCGCTGCCCGAACGCGTCGTAGAGGTGCAGCTTGCGGTACCGCGCCACAACCCCGTCGTGGGGGGCGATCGCCACGACCGTGTTGCCGACGCGGCGCTCGTCGCCTCCGAGCCGCTCGATCATGCCCGCGACGAGGTGCACGTCGAGGCGCGTCGCGATGGCGCCGAGCGCCTCGGTGAACCGGCCCCCGATCTCCTCCGAGGCCTCCTGCCAGTCCCAGCCGGGCTCGGGCGTGAAGTAGCTCGAGTACTCGGGGAACACKACGAGGCGCGCACCGCCGGTC
>NZ_JBFUCL010000452.1:0-2340 GCF_056405255.1 Agromyces sp. P1_H4
GCCGTGCGCGCGTTCGCCCACGAGCGCCCGGCCGGCTACCGCCTCATCTTCGGCCCCGGTGCCGAGCTCCGGCTCACCGACACCGCGCTCGCCGAGGCGAGCGGGGCGGTGCTCCGCGTCGCGGGCGACCTGGCCGGCGACGAGCATCGGCTCGATGCGGCGCGCACCATCACGGCCTGGGCCAACGGCTTCGTCAGCATGGAACTCGCGGGCGCGTTCCGGCTGGGCGGCGACGTCGACCGGGCGTTCGAGTTCGGCATCGCACGCCTCGCCGCCGCGCTGGCCCTCGGCCGCTGAGTCCGTCGAGCCCTGCTTGCCATTGCGGTGAGCGGACACTAGCATCGAATTCAGTTAGTGCACACTAACTGTGAGCCCACGAGGCACGGTCGCAGAGAGGCGCGGATGGTCATGCTCATGAGCACGCATCGGAGCCGAGCCCGATGAGGATCGTCGTCCTCGTGAAGGAGGTTCCCGACACGTACGGCGAGCGCAGGCTCGACCTCGAGACGGGGCTCGCCGATCGCGCCGCGAGCGAAGCCGTGCTCGACGAGATCAGCGAGCGCGCGCTCGAAGTGGCACTCGCCTACGCCGACTCGCACGACGACGTCGAGGTCGTCGTCATGTCGATGGCCGCCGAGCGTGCGGTGCCGACGATCCGCAAGGGGCTGGCGATGGGAGCGGCTTYGGCCGTGCACATCAGCGACCCCGGTCTGGCGGGTGCAGACCTCGGCCTGACCGCGCGCACGCTCGCCGCGGCGATCCGACGCACCGGCTTCGACCTCGTCATCGCGGGCAACGTGTCGACCGATGGCAGTGGCGGCGTCATCCCCGCCATGCTGGCGGAGCTGCTCGGCGTCCCGAACGCGACCGCCCTCTCGTCGGTCGAGATCGCGGCCGACTCGGTGGCGGGAACGCGCGACGTGGATGGCGGCACCATGCGCGTGCGCGCCGGGCTTCCCGCCGTCATCTCGATCACCGAGGCGCTTCCCGATGCGCGCTTCCCCAACTTCAAGGGCATCATGGCCGCGAAGAAGAAGCCGTTCGAGACGCTGGGTGCCGCGGACCTCGGCATCGAACCGCACGACCTCTCGGTGGCGATGTCGATCATGACCGCCATCGCCGAGAAGCCCCCGCGTTCGGCGGGCGTCAAGATCACCGATGACGGCGACGGCGGCATCAGGATCGCCGAGTTCCTCATCGAGAACCGACTGGTCTGAGAGGACGATCGTGACCGACCACCCCCCAGCCCCGATCCTGGTGCTGCTCGAGACCACTCCGAACGGCGACCTCGCGACGAGCGCGGCAGGCCTCCTCGGGGCCGCCTCCCGTATCGGCGTGCCTGTCGCGCTCATCGTCGCCGCGCCGGGTCGGCCGCAGGAGCTCGCCGAGCAGGCGGCTGCCGCCGGCGCGGACCGGGTCCTCGTCGTCGAGACCGGCGCACTCGCGAACGAGCTGACGATCCCGCACGTCGACGCGCTCGCCGCGGCCGCCGCCGCCGTCACGCCCGAGGCCGTGCTCATCTCGAACTCGGTCGGCGGGCGTGACATCGCCGCCCGCTTCGCCGCCCGCACGGGCGCTCCGATCGCCGTCGACGTCGTCGGTGTCTCGCGCGACGCCGAGGGCATCCTCGCCCACCACTCCGTGTACGGCGGTGCCTACGACGTCGTCTCCGCGGCGACGTTCGGTCCGCTCGTGGTGACCGTGCGGCAGGGTGCCGTCGATGCGCGGGCGGAGGCACGTCCCGTGGTGCTCGAGCCGCTCGACGCGGCGCCGTCGGGCGCGGCATCCGCGACCATCGAGTCGTTCGAGCCCGCCGCCGAGACGTCGAGCCGACCCGAGCTGCGCGGAGCGAAGCGGGTGGTCTCCGGTGGTCGGGGCCTCGGCTCGGCCGAGCAGTTCGCACTCGTCGACGAGCTCGCCGATGCGCTCGGGGCTGCGGTCGGCGCCTCACGGGCCGCGGTCGATGCGGGCTACATCCCGGCGGCGCACCAGGTCGGGCAGACCGGGGTGTCGGTGTCGCCGCAGTTGTATGTCGCCCTCGGCATCTCGGGTGCGATCCAGCACCGCGCCGGCATGCAGACGGCCAAGAACATCGTCGCCGTGAACAAGGACCCCGACGCGCCGATCTTCGAGGTCGCCGACTTCGGCGTCGTCGGCGACGTCTTCACGGTGGTCCCGCAGCTGATCAGCGCGCTCGCCGAGCGGAAGCGGTGACCGGTGGTCGCCGACACGCGGAACCTGCGCAGGGGACTGCCTCGCCAGCGCGGCGGTGACGCGTGGCCTCCAGTCCACGAGGCGCCGGGCGAACCCGTCCGCTCGTCGACGCACGCGCCCTCGGCC
>NZ_JBFUCL010000453.1:0-2330 GCF_056405255.1 Agromyces sp. P1_H4
GCGCGAGTCATCCGCTGCCCACCGGCCGCGCCGTGGGGTTCGGCGCCTCGACCGGCGCGCTGCTCACCGGCCTCGCGTTCACCGCCGTGGTGGTCGTGCGGCTCGACCTCGCCTGGATCATCCTCGGCGCCCTGTTGGTGGTCGCGGCGATCGGCGTGCTGAGCTACCTCGGCGCGACGCAGACCAACCGGCACAAGCCGTGGGTGCTCGAGCAGCAGCGCACCGCGAACATCGGCAACCGCTTCGACGAGGATCCGGCGTCGGCCGCCCGCTTCGGCATCTACACCGCCGCCATCTGGACCGTCGCGTTCGTCGTCGCGATCGTGCTCGGCTTCACCGTCGGGTGGCTGTGGGCACCCGTCGCGCTCATCGCCGGCTTCGTCGTGATGCTCATCACGCTCGCGCGCATGCTGTTCGGCGCCGACGCGAAGCGCAAGGGCTGAGCCGCGGCATCCGCTCGGCTCACGGATGCCGCGGGCGCGCCGTTCCCCAAGGGACGGCGCGTCCGTCGCCGCCTTCGTGAACCGGGCCCCCGACGTGCCAGCGCCTAGACTGATCGGGCACTCGCGGGAGTGGTGAAATCGGCAGACACGCAGGATTTAGGTTCCTGTGCCTTCGGGCGTGAGGGTTCAAGTCCCTCCTTCCGCACCCAGGGCGACGGCGGTTCCACGCCACCCTTCGGGAAGAGCGGCCTCACCAGGTCGCGACGTACTCCGACACGGGGAGCACCGTCGAGCGCACGACCGGGAGGCCGCGGGCGATGGCCTGGTCGATGCGGTCGCGCAGGCCCTGCGAGTCGATGCGGTAGTCGACGAAGTCCGTGTCGCTCGCGTACACGCCGATCGGCAGCGTGATCGCCTGGAAGAACGAGAACAGCGGGCGGAACTGGTGCTCGATGATGAGCGCGTGCCGGTCGCTGCCGCCGGTCGCCGCGAGCAGCACGGGCTTGTCGATGAGCGCATACTGCCCGACGAAGTCGAACACGTGCTTGAACAGGCCCGTGAACGACGCCCGGTAGACGGGGCTCGCGACGATGAGCAGGGTGGCCGACTCGATGCGGCGCAGCGCGTCCTCGGCGATGGGGCTGAGGTCGTCGCGGCTCAGCGCACCCGAGAACTCGCGCCCGATGTCGGAGAGCTCGATGAGGTGCGTCTCGACCTCGAGGTCGTTGCCCGAGCCCGAGCGCAGGGCGGTGGCGAAGCCCTCGAGGATCTCGTGCACGAGCACGGTGGTCTTCGACGGCGAGTGCAGGCTTCCGGAGACGGCGACGATGGAGATGTTCGGCATGGTTGGACGCTAACCCGCCGCGGGCGACACCGGAATCGCCCCGGACTCCCGGGGTAAGGCGACGACACAGGCCTTCACACGAGGTATCCCGGCGTCACGGAAGGCGCCGCGCACGCGGCATCCGCGGCTCGCAGATGTCGCCGCGTGACCGCTCGGACGCGTCGTCATGCGTCGCGGAGGAGCCGGTGCGTGACGCGCGCCGAGAAGTACAGGGCGTCGACCGGGATGTGCTCGTCGGCCGTGTGGAACTGCCCGAACACGTCGAACCCGTCGGGCACGCGCAGCGGCACGAAGCCGTAGCCGGCGATGCCGAGCCGGGCGAGGTGCTTGTTGTCGGTGCTCGCGGGGAGCAGGTAGGGCACGACCACACCCCCGTCGTCCTCGGCCGTGATCGCACGCTGGGCGACCTCGAGGAGCGGCGAGTCGAGCGGTGACGCGATCGGCGGGATCCACCGGGCGACCTCCAGCTCGACGTCGTCGCCGACGACGCCCTGCAGGTCGTCGCGGAACGTGTCCTCGTGGCCGGGCAGGATCCGGAGGTCGAGGGCCGCGGTCGCCGTGGCGGGGATCACGTTCGTCTTGGATCCGGCGTCGAGCACCGTGGGCGACGCCGTGTCGCGCAGGGTCGCGCCGACGATGCCGCCGACGAACCCGAGGTCGTCGAGCTGCGCCTCGAGCGCGGCATCCGTGAACTCGACGCCGCGGGCGGCGCCGAAGCTCGTGAGGAACGCGTCGAGCGCCGGCGTGCGGGTGACCGGGAACCGGTGGTCGCCGACTGCGGCGACCGCGCGGGCGAGCCGCACCACGGCGTTGTCGGCGGTGGGGCGCGATCCGTGCCCGGGACGTCCGCGGGCCTTCAGCTGCGCCCACGCGACGCCCTTCTCGGCGGTCGCAACGAGGTAGGCGCGACGACCGGGCGCGAGCGGCACGGAGAATCCGCCGACCTCGCTGAGCGCCTCGGTGGCGCCGGCGAACAGCTCGGGATGGTGCTCGACGAGCCAGCGTGCGCCCCAGACTCCGCCCGCCTCCTCGTCGGCGAAGAA
>NZ_JBFUCL010000454.1:0-2324 GCF_056405255.1 Agromyces sp. P1_H4
CTGCACCAGTGGTTCGGCGGCGCGCACGGCGGCTTCATCGCCGTGCACGACGACCCGCGCTTCATCATGGAGATGCCCTCGCGGCTCTTCGGCCTGGCCACCACCGACGTGCCCGGCGAGTACGGGTTCGGCGACGTCGCCTACGACCGCACGTCGTTCGCGCACCGCGAGGAGGGCAAGGAGTGGGTCGGCACGGCTGCCGCCCTCTGGGGCATCGCCGCCGGCGTCTACCTCGCGCTCATGGGACCGCAGGGCATGCGCGACCTCGGCGAGGTGCTGCTCGCCCGCACGCGCTACGCGCAGCTCCGACTCGCCGCGATCCCGGGCGTGAGGCTCGGCGACGACGCCGCGCACCTGCGCGAGTTCACGATCGACGTGTCGGGCGCGGGCGTCGCCGCGGCGGGCGTGGTCGATGCCCTCCGCATGCAGGGCATCGAGCCCGGCGTGGTGGTCGCCGAGCACCGCCTCCTCGTCTGCGTCACCGAGATKACGAGCCAGTCCGACATCGACCGGCTGGCGTCGGCGCTCGCCGAGTTCCTGAGCGGAGCGGGTCTCGGTACGCGCTCCGCTGGTCTCGATACGGATTCCGTCCGACTCGACCCGAGCCTCGACCAGCGGGAGAGCAGCAGCGAAGCATCCGTCAACGCCGAGTCCGCCCCGATCCTCGAGGAGCAGCGCGCATGAGCCTTCCCGTCGCCCCCAAGCCCGCCGTCCGCCGCTTCCACCAGGCGCGGTGGGATGAGCCGATCATCTTCGAGCTCTCCACGCCGGGCGAACGCGGCGTGCTCGTGTCGGCCGTCGAGCCGGGCGTGCGTGAGGCCGTCGGCGACGCCGTCGCCGCGCTTCCGGCCGGCCTTCGCCGTGCTGCGCCGCCCGCCCTTCCCGAGCTCGGGCAGATGCGCGTGCTGAAGCACTACCTGCGCCTGTCGCAGGAGAACCTCGGCGCCGACCTGAACGTCGACATCGGCCAGGGCACGTGCACCATGAAGTACGCCCCGAAGGTGAACGACCAGCTCGTCGGCACGCCGGCCCTCACCGCCATGCACCCGCTGCAGGACCCGGCCGACGCGCAGGGCGTGCTCGAGATCGTCTGGACCACCGAGCGCATGCTCGCCGAGATCTCCGGCATGGACGAGGTGTCGCTGCACACGCAGGGCGGCTCGGCCGCGATCTGGTCGAACATCGCCATGATCCGCGCGTTCCACGAGGCCAATGGCGAGGGAGGGCAGCGCCGCGAGGTCATCACCACGATCTTCAGTCACCCCTCGAACGCCGCGGCGGCGAAGGCGGCCGGCTACGACGTGATCACCCTCCACCCCGATGCCGACGGCTACCCCGACCTCGCCGCGCTGCGGCAGGCGCTGTCGCCGCGCACCGCCGCCATCATGGTGACGAACCCCGAGGACACGGGCATCTACAACCCCGCGATCCGCGAGTGGGTGGATGCCGCGCACGCCGTCGGAGCGCTCGCCTCCTACGACCAGGCCAACGCCAACGGCATCCTCGGCATCACGCGCGCCCGCGACGCCGGCTTCGACGTCTGCCACTTCAACCTGCACAAGACGTTCGGCACCCCGCACGGCTGCGGCGGGCCCGGTGCCGGCGCGAACGCGGTGAGCGCGGCGCTCGCCCCGTTCCTGCCCGGGCCGCGCGTGGAGCGCGAGGGTGACCGCTTCCTCGTGCACGAGCAGGACGAGCGGTCGATCGGCGCGGTCGGGCCGTTCTTCGGCGTGATCCCGAACATCGTGCGCGCCTACGCCTGGCTGATGGCGCTCGGCGCGCCCGGGCTGCGCGCCGTCGCCGAGACCGCGGTGCTGAACAACAACTACCTCATGAAGAAGGTGCTCGAGATCCCCGGCGCGTCCGCGCCGTACGCGGTCGGCCGCCGCCGCATCGAGCAGGTGCGGTACTCGTGGCAGGAGCTCTTCGAGGAGACCGGCGTCACGTCGGAGGAGATCGGGGTGCGCGCGAGCGACTTCGGCATGCACTACTGGACGAGCCACCACCCCTACGTCGTGCCGCAGCCCTTCACCCTCGAGCCCACCGAGTCGTATTCGATGGCCGAGCTCGACGAGTACGCAAGCGTGCTCGCTGAGATCGCGCGCGAAGCCCGCGAGGAGGCCGAGACGGTGCGCACCGCGCCGCACCGCCAGAGCGTGCACCACACCCACCACGACGACCTCGACGACCCCGACCGCTGGGCCATCACGTGGCGGGCGTACCGTCGCAAGTACTTCGCCGAGACAGTCGCCTGAGATGCTCGGACTCGTCGTCAATCCCATCGCCGGTGTCGGCGGGCCCGCGGGCCTCGCCGGCAGCGACGG
>NZ_JBFUCL010000455.1:0-2323 GCF_056405255.1 Agromyces sp. P1_H4
CCGGTCTTCGGCGTGTGCCTCGGCGCGCAGCTGCTCGCGAAGACCCTCGGCGCCGAGGTGCGCAAGGGCCCGCGCAAGGAGGTCGGCTGGCTCGAGGTCGAGCTCACCGACGCCGGCGCGGCCTCGCCCGTGCGGCACTTCGCCGGCGTGCCGACGGTGCAGTGGCACGGCGACACGTTCGAACTGCCCGAGGGAGTCGAGCGCCTCGCGTCGTCGGAGCAGTACGAGAACCAGGCGTTCGCCCGAGGCGACTGGCTGCTCGCGGTGCRGTTCCATCCCGAGGTCGACGACGCGATCCACGAGGAGTGGCTCCGCCTGTGGGGCCACGAACTGCCCGAGTACGGCCGCAGCGCCGAGCAGCTGCGCGCGGAGCGTGCCTGGCGCGGGCCGCGCGCGAACGCGGCATCCGCTGCCCTGCTCTCGGAGTACCTCGACGGGCTCGAGGCGCGCGAGCGCGTGCTGCGCGAGCGCGCGAGCTAGCCGCTAATCGAGCTCGCTCGGCGGACGCCTGAGCGGGTCCTCGAAGAAGGCGAGCAGCAGGCGAGCGGATGCCTCGGCCTCGACGCCCGGGAACACCTCGACCCGGTGGTTGAGCCGCCGGTCGCGGAGCACGTCGTAGAGCGACCCGGCGGCGCCGGCGCGCTCGTCCCAGGCGCCGAACACCACCGTCGGCACGCGCGCGGCGAGGATCGCGCCCGCGCACATGACGCAGGGCTCGAGCGTCACCACGAGCGTGCAGTCGGTGAGCCGCCAGTCGCCGGTCGACTCCGCCGCGGCACGGAGCGCGAGCACCTCGGCGTGCGCCGTCGGGTCGCCCACGAGCTCGCGCTCGTTGCGGCTCGCCGCGATGACGATGCCGTTGCCGTTCACGACGACCGCACCGACCGGCACGTCGCGCGTGGCCGGCGCCTGCTCGGCCTCGGCGAGGGCGAGGCGCATCCACTCGCGGTGGATCGGCAGCTCCACGAGCCCCTCCCGTCCGCGGGATTCCCCGCAACTAGACTCGAGCCTATGCGAGTCCACGTTGCCGATCACCCGCTCATCACCCACAAGCTGACGGTGCTCCGCGACGTGAACACGCCGTCGCCGATCTTCCGCGCGCTGGTCGAGGAGTTGATGACGCTGCTCGCCTACGAGGGCACCCGCGGGGTGCGCGTCGAACCGGTCGACATCGTCACCCCGGTGGCCCCCACGACGGGCGTGCGCATCGCCGATCCCAAGCCGCTCATCGTGCCGATCCTCCGCGCGGGCCTCGGCATGCTCGACGGCATGGTGAAGCTGCTGCCGAGCGCCGAGGTCGGATTCCTCGGCATGGCGCGCAATGAGGAGACGCTGGAGCCGACGACCTACGCCGAGCGCCTGCCCGACGACCTCAGCGACCGCCAGTGCTTCGTGCTCGATCCGATGCTGGCCACCGGCGGGTCGCTCACCGCGGCGATCGAGTTCCTGCTCGCCCGCGGGGCGACGGATGTCACGGCGATCTGCATCCTCGCCGCGCCCGAGGGCCTGAAGGCCGTCGAGGAGGCGCTGCACGGCCGCGAGGTCACCGTCGTACTCGGCGCCGTCGACGAGCGCCTCAACGAGCACGGCTACATCGTGCCGGGCCTCGGCGACGCCGGCGACCGCCTCTACGGCACGGTCTGACGACCGCTACACTCTGCGGGCTTCCGTCCTCGCGCCGAAGGATCTTCACACTGACCGCCGCACGGGCGAGATGGAACTGCGGAAGATTTTTCTGAACGACCTTTTCTCGCAGATCCTTTTGCACGCAGCATCCGCCCACCCGATCCTCCCGGATGCCGCACCGCGACGCGCACCGTCTGCGCCGTCACACCGCGTCATCCCCCCGTCATGAATTGACACACGCTCCGACCTCGGATTGACTCTCCCCATGACCGACACCGCACGCACCCTGACCGCCCCCGAGGCTCTCAGGACGACCGGCATGATGATGCCGGCGCGCGCGTCCATGTGTTGTCGAATGTGCCGCTGACCGCGACCCGACCGCCGAGTCCCGCAGCCGATCCGCACCCCGATCGACCGCGACTCCACTGAACCAGCCGCACCGGCGGTTCGCCAGGCCGAACGGCCATTCGCATCGACCCCGTCTCGAGGGGTCCATCGCCGCACCTTCTTCGCACAAGGAATCGTCATGTCTCTCGCTCTCGCACCCGTCCGCACCGCCGCCGTCCGCACCGCCCCGTCGCTGCCCGACGTGCCGGCCCGCCCCGTCTCGATCGCGCCGCGCCCCGCAGAGGCGCCGACCACGCAGGCCGCTCCGGCCGAGTCGGCGCCCGCCGCCCGCGCCGCCGCTCCACGCGTC
>NZ_JBFUCL010000456.1:0-2311 GCF_056405255.1 Agromyces sp. P1_H4
CCACGGCGTCGCGGAGGCGCAGCAGTGCCGCCTGCAGGTCGGGATCGGCAGCGAACGCCTCCCGTCGCCCGATCCGCGCGGCGAACGCGCGGGCGGTCTCGGCGTCGCCGCCGCCCGCGCCGAGGTCGAGGGCCGTGGCCACGAGCTCGTCCCACGCGGCATCCGCGGGTCGCTCGCCTCGCCGGATGCGGCCGCGCCGGGTCATCCGCTGGCTCAGCCGGAATGCGGCCGGCGTGAGCAGGAGGACGAGTACCACGAGCGCCAACGCGCCGCCTCGGAGCCACCACTCGCCCGCCGAGGCGAGGGCGCCGCCGGCCGGACCCGCGAGTCCGCGATCGGGATCGAGGTCGGATCGGTCGCCCGCCCCGGGCGTGGAGGTCGCCGCGTTCGGCAGGTTGGGGCCGCGCTCCTCCCCTGCGCCCGGACGCGAGTAGTCGGGCACCAGGCCGCGGCCCGGCGTCGGCTCGAACGGCACCCAGCCGATGCCGTCGAAGTAGAGCTCGGGCCACGAGTGCAGGTCGTGGGAGTCGACCTCGACGCGCTGCACGCCCTCCACGCGCTCCTCGGTCGGCGAGCCCTGCGTGTACCCGATCGAGATCCGGGCGGGGATGCCGACCTCGCGGGCGAGCACCGCCATCGTCGAGGCGAAGTGCACGCAGTAGCCCTCCTTCACCTCGAGGAACTTCGCGATCACGTCGAAGCCGCCGCCGTCGAAGCCCTCCTCGACTGGAGCGTCCGTGGAGTAGTCGAAGTCGACGCCGCGCAGGTACGCCTGGATCGCGACGGCGGCATCGTACTTCGAGGCGCTTTCGGCAGTGACGGATGCCGCGGTGTCGGTGATGATCGCCGGCATCTCCTCGGGCAGCGCCAGGTAGGGCGCGAGGTTCTCCGGCACGTCGGGGTCGGCCTCCCGCAGCTGCTTCGGGGTGGGCGCCACGTCGAGGCGCGTGACCCGGTAGCGCTGCCCGTCGGTGTCGGCGTCGACGCTCCGCACCGTGAGGGAGTCGTCCTCCCAGAACCACGACCCCGCCAGGCCCTCGATGCTCGAGGTGGGATACGGCACCGGCAGCCACGTGGTGCGCACGTCGTCGATGACGATGTCGATCGGATGCTCGGACGTCTCGATCGCGCGGGAGAGCCCGCGCGGGCGCGGCAGCGCGTCGACGGTGTTGTCGCCGTCGACCGCGCGCTCGGTCGCGCTCCACACCTCGCCCTCGAACCGGTCGAGGGTGAGCAGCGTGAAGTAGGGCCGGTCGCCATCGCGCGCCAGGTAGTGGAACGCGGGGCTCGCCTCGGGGCGACGGAGGTCGCGGCCGAGGTCGATGAACGGGCTGACGCCCCGGGCGAACAGGGTGCCCTGCGATGGCGAGCCGAGGAGCAGGCTCGTGGAGATGCTCGGCGTGGACGCCGCGAGCACCGATGCGGCGAGGAGTCCGACGGCGGCGAGCCCGAGCGAGGCGCCGAGCGTCGAGACGATGGGGACGCGCTTGGGCGCGATGACCGTGGCCACGTCGGTGCCCTCGTCCCCGGCGTCGAGCCGGGCCCTGCGACGCACTCGGACGTCGACGCGGAGGAGCAGGAGATAGGCCGCGGCCGTGAGCACGAGCGTGGGCAGCTCCGCTCCGGCCTCGATGATGAAGCCGGGGATGAGGATGGGCACCAGCGCCGGCACGGCGGCGAGCGCCGGCATCCGCAGCGTCTGCACCAGGACGTCCATGAAGATGGCCAGCACGCCGACGCCCAGCGCGAGCGCGAACGACAGCGCCGGCACGGTGATCGCCGGCACCGCCTGCTGCTCGATCGTGCGCTGCGCACCGCCGAGGAGCTCACCGAAGGTCTCGAACGTGCCCTGGGTGGGGATGAGCAACGCGAAGCTCGTCGAGCCGCCGAAGAGCAGCGTGAGCAGCAGCACGAGCACCCCGGCCTCGAGCACCGGCACGAGCGACGGCGGCGTGCGAAGCGCCCGGAGTCCGAAGCCTGAGAAGAGCGTGCCCGCGGCGACGAACGCGCACAGCCACCACCAGCCGCTGCCCGCGATGAGGGGCCCAAGGGCCATCGTGGCGATCACGAGCACGAGGAAGGAGGCCAGCGTCAGCGCGAGGCGCTGTGAGCGGGAGAGTGGAGCCGGCTCAGGTCGCATGGTCCACCGCACCGTCCGCTGCGCCATCCCGGTCGCCGAGGCCGTCGCGGGCGTCGAGCGCCGTCGCGGCCGACCCGTGGCCCCGGGCCGTGACCGCCACCCCGGCCCAGGCGTCGCCGATGTCGCCCGGCCTGCGCACCCGCACGATGCGCCAGTCGGCCTCCTCGAGCA
>NZ_JBFUCL010000457.1:0-2300 GCF_056405255.1 Agromyces sp. P1_H4
GGCAGTGGCGCCGCGGATGCCGCGAGCACGACGTTGCCGAGGCTCGCTCCCTCGACCACCTCGGCGGCCGTGAGCGCGAACACGTCGTCGAACACGGATCCCAGGGTCGCGGCGACCTCGCGGGCCGTGCGGAGGCCCCGCGCCGCCAGGGTGTTGACGACGACGAGGCCGTCCGCCGCCGTCAGGCGCTCGAGTGCGGCGAAGAACTCCGCGGTGGACAGGTGACGGGGCGCCCGGCTGCCCGAGAACACGTCGACGAGCACGAGATCGTATCCCGCTCCCACCTTCGCGGCGCGCTCCACGGCCGCGCGGGCATCCCCGAACTCGGCGGTGAGCTCCACGTCGTCGCGAAGCGGGAGCGCGGCGAGCACGAACTCGAGGAGCTCCCGATGGAGTTCCACCACGTGCTGTGCCGACCCCGGCCGCGTCGCGGCGAGGTAGCGTGCCACGGTGAGGGCGCCGGCGCCGAGGTGCAGCACCCGCAGCGGGCGGCCGGGCTCGCGGCATCCGTCGACCAGTGCGGCGATGAGCCGCGTGTACTCGAGCTGCAGGTCGAGCGGGTCGTCGAGGTTGACGTGGGACTGGGTGGTGCCGTCGACGGCGAGYGACACGCCGCCGTTCACGCCGCGCCCGGTGAGCAGTACGGCGACGAGGCGTGCGCCGCCGGCGTCGGGTTCGAGTTCGAGGCGAGGGTCGGCCATGCCTCCACATTAGGTCTGCGTCGTTCGCTGACAGCCCTGTAAGGAGCGGTTCCGGGCGACGCGATACAGTGAAGCCGAGGCGGTAGCGGATGCCGCGACGAGACGACTGGAGCACGCTCATGACCACCGGCTCAGCCGACTACCGCGACGCGGGACTCACCTTCACCGACGACTTCCTCTTCGGATCCGCCACGGCGTCGTACCAGATCGAGGGCGCGGTGAACGAGGACGGACGCGGCCCCTCCATCTGGGACACGTTCAGCCACACGCCCGGCAAGGTGTGGAACGGCGACACCGGCGACGTGGCCGACGACCACTACCACCGACTCGACGCCGACCTCGACCTCATGGCCGAGCTGGGGCTCGAGGCGTACCGGTTCTCGATCGCGTGGCCGCGGATCCAGCCCACCGGTCGAGGGCCGGCCAACGAGGCGGGCCTCGCCTTCTACGAGCGGCTCGTCGACGGGCTCATCGCCCGCGACATCCGGCCCATCGCGACGCTGTACCACTGGGACCTGCCGCAGGCGCTCGAGGACGAGGGCGGCTGGGCGAACCGGGCCACCGCAGAGGCGTTCGCCGACTACGCCCGCATCGTGGGGGAGCGGCTCGGGGATCGCATCGCCGTGTGGACGACGCTCAACGAGCCCTGGTGCAGCGCCTACCTCGGCTACGGCTCGGGCGCGCACGCCCCCGGCCTCATGGACGGCGCGAAGGCGCTCGCCGCCGTGCACCACCTGAACCTCGCGCACGGACTCGCGATCGCCGCCCTGCGGGAGGTCGTCACGAACGACCCCGGCTACTCGATCACGCTGAACCTGCACGTCATCCGCCCGTCGGGCCCGACGGGCGACGAGGCGGCCCGTCGCATCGACGGCCTCGCCAACCGGGTCTTCCTCGGCCCGCTGCTCGACGGCGAATACCCCGCCGACGTCATCGCCGACACGGCCGAGGTGACCGACTGGTCGTTCGTGAAGCCGGGCGACACCGAGCTCATCCGGCAGCCGATCTCGCTGCTCGGCGTCAACTACTACTCCACCGTGACCGTGGCGATGTGGGACGGCGTGTCGCCGCGTGCCAACGCCGACGGCCACAAGGACATGGGCGGCACGCCCTGGCCGGGCTCCCAGCACGTCGAGTTCCTCGTGCAGCCGGGCCCGTACACGGCCATGGGCTGGAACATCGACCCGTCGGGGCTCGAAGACCTCCTCGTCGCGCTGCACGAGGCCTACCCCGGTCTGCCGCTCATGGTCACCGAGAACGGCGCCGCGTTCGACGACGTCGTGACGGAGGAGCCCGACGGCCCCGCCGTGCACGACGCCGAGCGCGTCGACTACCTGCGCCGCCACTTCACCGCCGCGCACCGGGCCATGGCTCGCGGGGTCGACCTGCGCGGCTACCAGGTGTGGTCGCTCATGGACAACTTCGAGTGGGGCTACGGCTACTCCAAGCGCTTCGGCATCGTGCGCGTCGACTACGACACGCTCGACCGCCTGCCGAAGGACAGCGCGAAGTGGTACGCCGAGCTCATCCGCACGCGGGCGATCCCGGCCTAGGAGGCGGGCGCCGCGGCATCCGTCGTCGGGGAGGAGACCCCGTCGC
>NZ_JBFUCL010000458.1:0-2264 GCF_056405255.1 Agromyces sp. P1_H4
CATGTGTTAAGCACGCCGCCAGCGTTCGTCCTGAGCCAGGATCAAACTCTCCAAAAAAACTGGTTCCAACACCCCCGAAGAGGCATTGAGAGCTTCAATCACTGACAGAGAAACAACTGACTATAAAAATCAAATTGTCCATCAATCAAAGGAATCCATACCCACCCCAAAAAGGGACAGGCTGGGGTTCAATAAATTGGCATTGAACATAGTGCACGCTGTTGAGTTCTCAAGAAACGGACGCACCCGGTTCGGCACCCATCGGGCGCCTCATCCGAGGCTTGTTTCGTTGTTTCCATCCGGTCATCCCGAGGGACGCATCCGAATGCTTCAAGCGAGTCGAAGAATTGCTTCTTCGTGGCTTGGAATCGTTCCGCTTGAGGCCGATGAGCTCTTCCGCTCTTTCGCACCTTTGGGGCAACGAGTGATTACATTACGTGGATCCCGGGGGTCGTGCAACTCAGCGCTGCATCCCGGGCGTGTCGCGCGGAAACACGGTGAAACGACCGGCACGACGAAGGGCTCCGGAGGCCCGCTGGAGCGGACGACCGAAGCCCTCGGATCGGAGATCTGAACCTACTCGACGAAGATGCCGGCCAGCGTCTTCTTGCCGCGACGGAGCACGGCCATGCCCCCACGCGGCACCCGACCCTCGAGGGTCGCCGTCTCGTCGTCGACCCGTATGTTGTCGAGCGAGACGCCGCCCTGCGTGATGGCGCGCCGGCCCTCGCTCTGGCTCGTCACGAGCCCGGTGTCCGCGAGGAGCTGCGCGATCGAGGCATCCGGTGACGTGGTCGTGTTCGGGAGCTCGCGGAGCGCCGACTCGAGCGTCTCTGCATCGAGCGCCCCGAGGTCGCCCTGTCCGAACAGCGCCTGGGACGCGGCGACGACGGCGGCCGTGGCATCCGCCCCATGCACGAGCGTCGTCACCTCGGTCGCGAGCACGCGCTGGGCCTCGCGTCGGAACGGCTCGCGCTCCACGAGGTCCGCCAGCTCCTCGATCCGTGCCCTGCTGAGGAACGTGAACACCTTCAGCCGGCCGATGACGTCGGCATCGTCGGTGTTGAGCCAGAACTGGTAGAAGCGGTAGGGGCTGCACATCGCGGCATCCAGCCAGATGGCGTTGCCCTCGCTCTTGCCGAACTTGGTCCCGTCCGAGTTCGTGATGAGCGGCGTGCCGATGGCGTGCACGCTGCGACCCTCCACCCGATGGATGAGGTCGGTGCCGCTCGTGAGGTTGCCCCACTGGTCGCTGCCGCCCGTCTGCAGGACGCAGTCGTACTGCCGGTACAGCTCGAGGTAGTCGAAGCCCTGCAGGATCTGGTAGCTGAACTCGGTGTAGCTGATGCCCGCGTCGGAGTTGAGGCGCGACGCAACCGCGTCCTTCTTGAGCATCGTGCCCACGCGGTAGTGCTTGCCGATGTCGCGGAGGAAGTCGATGGCGCTGAGGCCCTCGGTCCAGTCGAGGTTGTTCACGAGGCGCACGGCGCTCGGGCCCTCGGCGGAGAGGAAGCGGCTCACCTGCGCGCGCAGGTTGCCGACCCACTCGGCCACGGTCTCCTTGGTGTTGAGGGTGCGCTCGGCGGTGGGGCGGGGATCGCCGATCAGGCCGGTCGAGCCCCCGACGAGCCCGAGTGGCCTGTGTCCGGCCAGTTGCAGACGCCGCATCGTCAGCAGTTGCACGAGATTGCCGAGGTGGAGGCTCGGGGCGGTCGGGTCGAATCCGCAGTAGTAGGTGATGGGCTCGCCTGCGAGCAGCTCCTTCAGCGCGGCCCGGTCGGTGGACACGTGGACGAGCCCGCGCCAGACGAGCTCCTCCCAGACATCCTCGAAGGAGTCGTCGTTCTGCTGGGTTGCGAGGATCACGGGGTCTGACACGCCAGCAAGGCTACCAGCGCGGCGCGCAGCAACGACTTCATGCCCCAGACTTGATCGAAGCGACTCAAATCTGTAGCATTGATCTCTAAGACTTCAGCCTTCAGGCTTGATCCGGCTCAGCGTGAGGAGGTGCATCCATGTTCGTCATCACTGTCGACCAGGTCGCGAGTCGCCGCGAGCGCGACCGTGCCGGCGGGCTCGTCGAGGAGCTCGCACAACGGCACGGCGACGAACTGGTGTTCCCGCCCGACCAGACGGCAGGCGACGAGATCCAGCTCGTCACCCGATCGGCGTCAACCGCGCTCGCGATCGTGCTCGACGTGACCCGCACCGGGAGGTGGAGCGTCGGCATCGGCGTCGGTGACATCCGGCTGCCGCTTCCGGAT
>NZ_JBFUCL010000459.1:0-2261 GCF_056405255.1 Agromyces sp. P1_H4
TCCGCGTGCCGAGCGGGAGGGCCAGCAGGTCGAGGCCCTGAGTGGTGACGTTCTCGCCGAGCTCGCCGGGCGCGACCTCGTGCCCCTCGACCGCGAGCTCGTCGAACAGCTCCCGCTGCAGCAGGTGGACCTGGCGCACGTTGACCTCCGTCCACGTGCCGCGGAACCGCGAGCGGCGGCGAACGGTCGCCCCGGCATGGGCGTCGCCCTCGATGCCGTGGCCCGCGATGAGCTCGATCTCCGCTCGCACCGGCTTCGAGAAGCGGTGGCCGTCGTCGCGCGCGACGGCCGTCACGGCGGCCGAGGGTGCGGTGGCGTTCACCGGTCCAGTCTGCCGGATGCCACCGACGCGCTCGCCTACGGCGAGACGTACACCTTGCGGAGCGTCTGCCGCACCGTCCAGATCGTGCGCATGCCCGATTCGAGTCGCACGACCGATCCGRGGGCGAGCACGATCGGCGAGGCGTGCGGATGCTCGAACTCCACGGTCGCGGCGCCGGCGAGCACGACGAAGACCTCGTCGGCCTCCACGTCGCGCATCGCTCCGACCGTCATCTCCCACACGCCCACCGTTCGCTCACCGTCGTCGTCGAGCACGAGGTGGCCGGTGGTCGGGCTGCCGGCGATGACCTGCTCGGTCTCGACCGGCAGGTGCTCGAGGGTGACGGATGCGGCATCCGCGATGGTGCCCGGATCGAGCCGAGGACCCGGCGCCGCGCCCGACGCCCCCGAAATCCCCGTCTCGGGGCTCATGAGTCGAACCCCAGGCCGAGTGCGTCGAGCGTCTTGAGCAGCACGTTGCGCTTCCCCTCGGTGTGATCGGCGCGGTCGAGTGACCAGCGCGTGGCGTTGATGCCGATGGCGGCCACGGGCTCGGGAGGGAACGGCAACGGCCGCTCGCGCACCATCCGCAGCCGGGTGCGCTCGTTGTCGCGCTGCTCGAGCCGGTCGAGCATGACCTCGGCGGCGAACCTCGTGGCGGCGACCCCGAGCCCGGTGAACCCGGCCGCGTACGCGATGCGGTCGTCGCGGGCCGTGCCGAAGAACGCGCAGAACCGGGTGCTCGTGTCGATGGCGCCCGCCCACTGGTGGCTGAACCGCAGGCCCTCGAGCTGCGGGAAGGTCGTGAAGAAGTGCGCGGCGAGCCGCTCGTACGACTCGGGCCGGTGCTCGTACTGCTCGCGCACCCGGCGGCCATAGTGGTACACCGCGTCGTACCCGCCGAAGAGCACGCGGTTGTCGCGCGAGAGCCGGTAGTAGTGGAACTGGTTCGCGAGGTCGCCGAGTCCCTGGCGATGAGACCAGCCGATCGACGCGAGCTGCTCGGCGGTCAGTGGCTCGGTCATGAGCGCGTAGTCGTACACGGGCACCGTCATGAGCCGGTTGCGCTTGAGCAGGCTCGGGAACACGTTCGTGGCGAGCACGGCCCGCTGCGCCACGACCCAGCCGCGGTCGGTGACGAGGGTGACGGCGCCCGTCGACCCCGGGGTGTCGATGCGGCGCACGGGGGAGTGCTCGAAGATCTCCACGCCGAGCTCCTCGGCCACGCGGGCGAGCTCGGCCGCGAGCTTCGCCGGGTGCAGGATCGCGCTGCCGCGGGTGTCCCACGCGGCCGCGAGGTAGGTGGGCGAGTCGACCTCGGCGCGTACGGCGGCCTCGTCGAGGAAGCGCACGCTCTCGTCGCCACGAGCGGATGACGCGGCGGCCTCCTCGCGCAGCCACTCCACCTGGTGCGGCTCGACCGCGAGCGACAGGGCGCCGTTCCGCTCGAACTCGAAGTCCATGCCGAACTCGGACTCGGCGGCCTCGATGGCGTCGAGGTTCTCGAGGCCCAGGCGTTCGAGGGTGGGCATCTCCTCGGGCCACCGCGACATCCCGTTCTCGCGGCCGTGGGTGAGGCTCGCCTCGCAGAAGCCGCCGTTGCGACCGGACGCCGCCCAGCCGATCGACTTCGCCTCGAGCAGCACGACGCGCGCCTCGGGGTTGCGTCGCTTCGCGAGCACCGCCGTCCAGAGCCCGGTGTAGCCACCGCCGACGATCGCGAGCGTCGCGACGCGCTCGCCGCTCAACCTGGGTCGTGGTCGCTTCGCGTCGTCGCTGAGGTCGTCGAGCCAGAACACGCGCTGCTGCGTCTCGGCGAGCGAGTGCTCGACGACGGATGCCGGCGGCCGGCGGCGTTCGAATACGGTCGTTCCCACGGCGATCACTCCAAGGCGGTCGGGGTTCCATCCTCCCGCGCGGCGCCCGGGGACCGCCAGCAC
>NZ_JBFUCL010000460.1:0-2260 GCF_056405255.1 Agromyces sp. P1_H4
GCGCACCCGCGGAGGCGGCGTGGGCGCCGCGCTGCTCAGCCAGCGCACCTGCAACGGCTGCACCATCACCCTCACCGGCTCCGATCTGGAGAAGGTCCGCCGCTCGGCTCCCGACGACGTCGTGCAGTGCCCCGAGTGCGACCGCATCCTGGTCCGCACCGACGAGTCCGGTCTCTGATCGGCGGCCGCGGCCTGTAGCCTGAAGGGGCGAGCGGGTCGGCAAGACGGCCGCGTCATCCGGTGCGAACCGGGTGCCGAGGAACGTCCGGGCTCCGCAGGGCAGGACGGTGGGTAACACCCACCCGGGGCAACCCGCGAGACAGTGCCACAGAAAGCAGACCGCCCCGGGCTTCGGCCCGGGGTAAGGGTGAAACGGTGGGGTAAGAGCCCACCAGCGGCCGCGGTGACGCGGTCGGCTCGGTAAACCTCGTCCGGAGCAAGGCCAGACAGGGAACGATGGGGCTGCCCGTCCCGTTCCCGGGTAGGCCGCTGGAGGGCTGCGGCAACGCAGCTCCGAGAGAGATGGCCGTCCAGCCGGTGTCGCGCAAGCGCCCGGTGAACAGAACCCGGCGTATCAGCCGGCCCGCTCGCACCTACCGGATCGCGAGCGCCGCAGCGCCCAGGATGCCCGCGTTGTTGCGGTGCACGGCGGGCACGATCGGCGCGGTGAGCTTCAGCAGCGGCAGGAAGTGCTCGTGGTGCTTCGACACGCCGCCGCCGACCACGAAGAGGTCGGGCGAGAAGATGAACTCGAGGTGCGAGTAGTAGCGCTGGAGGCGCTTCGCCCACTTCTCCCAGCTGAGCGACTCGCGCTCCATCGCGGAGTACGCCGCTCGGCTCTCGGCATCGTGCCCGTCGAGCTCGAGGTGTCCGAGCTCCGAGTTGGGCACGAGCACGCCGTCGTTGATGAGCGCCGAGCCGATGCCGGTGCCGAGGGTCGTGAGGATGACGAGCCCCTCGACGCCGACCGCGGCGCCGTAGCGGGACTCGGCGTAGCCGGCGGCATCCGCGTCGTTGATGAAGTGGATGTCGCGGCCGAGCGCCTTCTCGAACATCTCCTCGGCCGGCAGCCCGATCCACTCGCGGGAGATGTTCGCCGCCGAGAGGGTGCGCCCGCCCTTCACGACCGCCGGGAAGCAGACGCCGAGCGGCAGCTTCGTGCCGGTGCGCTGGTCGATCCCCGTGACGAGCTCCTCGGTCGCGGCGAGGATGTCGGCCGGCCGGCCGCCCTCGGGCGTTCGCACCTTCACGCGATCCGTGACGAGCTCTCCGGTGCCGAGGTCGATGACCGCCCCCTTGATGCCCGTGCCGCCGATGTCGATCCCGATCGCGTGGTCCGTCGCCATGCGGCCAGACTATCGCGCGGCCCACGGCCGACGTTCAGGGGAGTGTCAGGATGTCGGCGCCGCGGTCGGTCACCACGAGCGTGTGCTCGAACTGGGCCGTGAGGGCGCGATCGCGGGTGACCACGGTCCAGTCGTCGTCCCAGAGGTCCCAGTCGGTCGTGCCGAGCGTGAGCATCGGCTCGATCGTGAAGACCATGCCCGGCTCCATCACCGTGTCGAACTCGGGCGCGTCGTAGTGGGGGATGATGAGCCCGGTGTGGAACGCGCGCCCCACGCCGTGGCCCGTGTAGTCGCGCACGACGCCGTAGCCGAATCGCCTGGCGTACGCCTCGATCGCTCGGCCGATCACGTTCACCTGGCGGCCGGGGGCGACGGCACGGATGCCGCGGGCGAGCGCTTCGCGCGTGCGCTCGACGAGCAGCGTCGCCTCCTCGGACGCATGCCCGACGAGGAACGTGTGGTTGAGGTCGCCGTGGTAGCCGTCGAGGTAGGCGGTGACGTCGAGGTTCACGAGGTCGCCGTCGTCGAGCACGGTGTCGTCGGGGATGCCGTGGCAGATCACCTCGTTCACCGACGTGCACGACGACTTGGGATAGCCGCGGTAGCCGAGCGTCGACGGGTAGGCGCCGTGGGCGACGACGTAGTCGTGCGCGATGCGGTCGAGCTCGTCGGTCGTCACCCCGGGCCGGATCGCCGCCGCCGCCGCCTCGATCGCGCCGGCGGCGATGCGCCCGGCCGCACGGATCCGCTCCACCTCCTCGGGCGTGTACCAGTCGCCGCCGGCGTTCGGAGCTGGTGCACGACGACCGACGTACTCGGGACGGACGATCGACTCGGGCACGGCTCGGATCGGCGAAGGGCGGCCGGGGATCAGGTGGCCGGAGGCGTCCTTGGGCATAGGATCAGCCTATGGC
>NZ_JBFUCL010000461.1:0-2256 GCF_056405255.1 Agromyces sp. P1_H4
GGTCGCCGCTCAGGGCGATCGCGGTGCATACGAACAGGGCGATGGCCGCGAGCACCCCCGCGGCCAGCGGCAGCCAGAACGACGGGCGGCGGGCGCGGATGAGCGCGACCGACCCGACCGCGGCGACCACCCAGATGACCACCTGCACGATCGAGCCGATGAGGATGAGCCCCGGGATCTCGGGCCCGGGCGTGTAGGGATCGATGCCCTCCTGCGTGTGGAGGAGCTGCAGCGACTGGGGCAGCGCCTGCAGCACGCCGACCGACAGCCAGGCGCCCAGCACGCCGATGACGAGCAGCAGGATCGTCACGGCGCGGTCGGCCGGGCGCGGCGGGCGGTGCTCGCGAGCGGATGCCGCGGCGACGGCGTGCGCCGACGGCGTGTGGGGCACCCGCGGAGCGGGCGGGGCCGTCATCTGCGGTGCCGGGTCGGACGTGGTCTCGCCGGGCGGCGGAGTCCACGTCCAGCCTTCGGGCGCGTACTCCCCGTACTGCGGGCGCGGCCGCTCGTCGCGCGGTGCGGGCGGGGGCGTGGGAACGCCCCCGGGGGTCGACCTGGGGGCCGACTCGTCGGGGGTGCCCGCGGCGTGCTCTTCCGGCATCCGGAACCTAGGCGCTGATCGACTGCCCGGCGGAGCCGAGCTGCCTCGTGGACTCACCGACGCGCGCGGCCATCGCCGACTCGGCGACCTTGCCCCAGGCACGCGGGTCGTAGAGCTTCTTGTTGCCGACGGAGCCGTCGACCTTGAGCACGCCCTCGTAGTTGGAGAACATGTAGCCGGCAACGGAGCGCGTGAAGGCGTACTGCGTGTCGGTGTCGATGTTCATCTTCACGACGCCGTTGGCGACCGCGGTGGCGATCTCCTCGTCGGTCGAGCCGGAGCCGCCGTGGAAGACGAGGTCGAGGGGCTTCGGGCCGGTGCCGTACTTGGCGGCGAGGCCGTCCTGGATCTCCTTGAGGAGCTCGGGCTTGAGCTTCACGTTGCCGGGCGCGTAGACGCCGTGCACATTGCCGAACGTGAGGGCGGCCATGTAGCGGCCCTGCTCGCCGAGGCCGAGCGCCTCGACGGTCGCGATGGCGTCGTCGAGGGTCGTGTAGAGGTGCTCGTTGATGTCGTGGCTGACGCCGTCCTCCTCGCCGCCGACGACGCCGATCTCGACCTCGAGGATCGCGTTGATCGCCTTCATGCGGGGGAGGATCTGCTTGGCGATCTCGAGGTTCTCGTCGAGGGGCACGGCCGAGCCGTCCCACATGTGCGACTGGAAGATGGGGTTGCGGCCCGCCTTGACCTCCTCCTCGGAGGCGGCGATGAGCGGGTACACGAAGTCGTCGAGCGCGTTCTTCGGACAGTGGTCGGTGTGCAGGGCGACCGTGATCGGGTAGGACTTCGCCACCTCGTGGGCGAACTTCGCGAACGCGAGGGCGCCGGTGGCGCGGGCCTTGACCGTGTGACCGGCGAAGTAGTCGGCGCCGCCCGTGGTGACCTGGATGATGCCGTCGGAGCCCGCCTCGGTGAGGCCCTGCAGCACGGCGTTCAGCGTCTGCGAGGAGGAGACGTTGAACGCCGGGAAGGCGAAGCCCTTCGCCTTGGCGGTGTCGAGCATCTCGGCGTACTGCTCCGGGGTTGCGATGGGCATGGTGCTCCTTCGAGGTCACGTCAGGGTTCGCGTCCGAGTCTAGCGAGGTGGCGAGGAGTGCTCATGAGTCGCGGACGCCGCGGCCGCGCGTCGTCCGGGCGGTCGGCGATGGGGGAGGATGGCCCGATGCATGACGACACCACCGTCTTCCCTCCGCAGCTCCGCGCGGCGCTCGCCGCCGCCGTTCGGGCGGCCGCCGACGCGGCGGTCCCGCTCGTGGGATCCGGTGACGCCGACGCCGTCGACGCGGCCGCGGTCGACGCCCTGCGCGTGGCGCTCGCCACGGTGCCGGCGGCGCTGCGCGTGGTCGCCGRTGAGGGCGAGAAGGACGGGGCGCCCATGCTCGAGCCGGGCGAGCGCTTCGGCACGGGCGGCGGACCTGAGCTGGACCTCGTCGTCGACCCGGTCGACGGCACCCGCCTGGCGGCGGCCGGCCGGCCCGGTGCCATGGCGATCCTCGCGGTCGCGCCGACCGGATCGTTCCTCGACCTCGGGCCTGCGTACTACCTCGACAAGCTCGTGCACGCCCCCCCCCACCCCCCCCACACCCACACACAAAAACACAACACACCCACCCCACCACAAACACACACAACAACACCCACCACCCCCAAACAAA
>NZ_JBFUCL010000462.1:0-2243 GCF_056405255.1 Agromyces sp. P1_H4
GCCCCCGCGCCGGCGCCGGCCGCGGGTCCGGCGACCTTCGGCTTCGCCGTCACGGCCTTGGCGAGCGGCGACACGGCCGGCACCGGCTTCGGCGGCGGCACGGGCTTCTTCGGCGCGACCGACCCCGGACCGAATCCCGTCTTCGTCACGGCGAGCGCCGAGGCGGGCGGCTTCGGCCCCTCGAGCTCGACGGGGATCCCGACGGCCTTGGCCTGCTGGAGGCCCCGCTCGACCGCGTCGAGGCCCGGCTCGTCGCGACGCAGTTCGGCGAGCGCACCGTCGATGTCGACGATCGCCGCCTCGCCGGGCGACTTCAGCTTGGCCGCCATGAGGGCGCTCACCGCCGAGTTGCCCGCGTCCCGCTGCAGTGCCATGAGCACGGCGGCCGGACCGGCGGCCGCGCGCGACGGCCCGCCGACGGCCCGTGTGCGGGCGTCGGCGAGGGCGCGGGTCATTCCCGACCGACTGGAATCGGCCGCCAGTCGCGTGCCGGCCATGTGCCGAGCCTCCCGGATGCCGCGTGCGGGGGCGGTGCCGGCCGGGCACTCGAACGGGCAGGTGCCGCCGCCCGTTCGGGCAACTCCGACCCGGATGCGAGGATGGTCCGGTGACCGATCAGCTCCACGACACCGCCGTTCGCGGCTTCGCCTCCGACAACTACTCCGGCGTGCACCCCGAGGTGCTCGCCGCGATCGCCGCAGCCAACGGCGGCCACCAGGTCGCATACGGCGAGGACGCCTACACCGAGCGCCTGCAGCAGGTGTTCGCGCAGCACTTCGGCGACGGCGTCGAGGTGTTCCCCGTGTTCAACGGCACCGGCGCGAACGTCACCGGCCTGCAGTCGATGCTCCCCCGCTGGGGTGCGGTCATCTCGGCGTCGACGGCGCACATCAACTCCGACGAGGGCGGGGCGCCCGAGCGGGTCGGCGGCATGAAGCTCCTCACGGTGCAGAGCCCCGACGGCAAGCTCACCCCCGACCTCATCGACCAGGAGGCGTGGGGCTGGGGCGACGAGCACCGCGCGCAGCCCCTCGTCGTGTCCATCACGCAGACGAGCGAGCTGGGCACCGCGTACACGGTCGAGGAGATCCGCGCGATCGCCGACCACGTGCACGAGCGCGGCATGAAGCTGCACATGGACGGCGCGCGCCTGTCGAACGCGGCGGCCTCCCTCGGCCTGCCGTTCCGTGCCTTCACCCGCGACGCCGGCGTCGACGTGCTGAGCTTCGGCGGCACCAAGAACGGCGCGCTCGGCGCCGAGGCGATCGTGGTGCTCAACCCCGAGGCATCCGAGGGCCTGAAGTACCTGCGCAAGCTCAACATGCAGCTCGCCTCGAAGATGCGGTTCGTCTCGGCGCAGCTCATCGCGCTGCTCGAGGGCGACCTGTGGCTGCGGAGCGCTTCGCACGCGAACGCGATGGCCCGGCGCCTTCGCGATGCGCTCGACGCGGGCATCGCCGCCGGCGACCTGCCCGGCCTCGGCTTCAGCCAGGAGACGCAGTCGAACGGCGTCTTCGCCGTGGTGCCGGCGGGCGTGGCCGACCGGCTGCGCGAGCGCGGCTTCCGCTTCTACGACTGGGATGCCGCCAAGGGCGAGGTGCGCTGGATGTGCTCGTTCGACACGAGCGAGGACGACATCGACGCCTTCGTCGCGGGCATCCGCGAGGAGCTGCACCGCGTCGCCTGACGCTTGGCTCGGGCGCACAGCGCGAGCGGCACGCCGGATGACGCACCGTTGCGGCATCCGGAATACGCCCAGCCTCGATGCGTTGTAATGGAACGGGACGACGGCGCCCCGGCATCCGTTCCTCGCACGAAAGCAGCATCACCATGACGCTCGTCACCGACCTCACGTCCCGCCGCGCCGACACCACCGCGCAGCTCATCAACCCGCTCGTCGAGCGCTGGAGCCCGCGCGCGTACGACCCCGCCGCCGAGGTGTCCACCGACGCCCTGCGCACGATCCTCGAGGCCGCGCGCTGGGCCCCGTCGGCGAACAACGTGCAGCCGTGGCGCTTCATCGTCGCCCGCCGCGGCACCGCCGCCTTCACGACCGTGCACGACGCACTGCTCGGCTTCAACCAGGCCTGGGCCGACTCGGCCGCGGCGCTCATCGTGAACATCGCCGAGATCGTCGACCCCGAGGGCAAGGCCCGGCCGTGGGCGCGCTACGACCTCGGACAGGCCGTCGCGCACCTCACCGTGCAGGCGCAGCACGAGGGCCTGCACACCCACCAGATGGG
>NZ_JBFUCL010000463.1:0-2225 GCF_056405255.1 Agromyces sp. P1_H4
CGGCAGCACCGTGGGTCGCACGACCTCGCGCGGGTCGCCTCCGCCGAGCACCTCGACGATGGCCTCCACCAGCCGGAACAGCACGAGCGCGACGAGGTGCACCGCCAGCAGCGGGCCGAGCACCACGAGCGAGCCGGTGAGCACGAGCACGAGCGGCGCCAGCGACCGCCACGGCAGGGCCGCGAGCACCACGACGGGCAGCACCAGCAGCCACCACGGCTGCCAGAAGGCGGCGACGGATGCCACGAGCCCCACGATCGCGCCCACGATGACCTGCACCAGCAGCAGCACCCCGGCCACGCCGCCGAACTCGCGCTCGCGGTCGGCGGCCACCCACGCCCACATCAGCCACGACCGGAGCAGCGGCACGCGCTGCTCGCGGAGCCCCGTGCGGAACACCCGGTCGTCCTCCCGGCGCTGCGCGAGCGCCGCCCGCCGATCGCCCAGCTCCGCGGCATCCACCGATCGCTCGTCATGCAGGATCGCCGGCGCGGACTGCCGGCCGTAGCTGGCGATGAAGCTCCAGAGCCACATCGGCACGGAGGCGAGGTCGGTGATGCCGTGCACGCGCGGCTCGCGCTCGTCGGGCCGCGGGTCGGGTGCGCCGGGCGGCCGCGCGGGCACCCGGTAGTGGCGCCCCGACACGGGATCCTCGTACGTGAACGGCGCCCGCACGTGGAAGCGGTAGCCGTCGGCGGGCCGCTGCGCGAGCACGAGCTCGTCGAGCGGGCGTCCGTCGTCGGTGAGGAACGGCATGCGATCTCCTTCGTTGCGCGCGGTGTCGACCATCCTGCCGCGTCGGGTCAGCCGAGCAGGAACGCCACCGCGAGAAGCACCGGCACGGAACCGATCGTGGTGAGGAACACCGTGTCGCGCGCGACGACCTCGGCCGTCTCGTAGCGCTGCGCGAACACGAACACGTTCTGCGCGGTCGGCAGCGCCGCCAGCACCGTGACGGCGTAGAGGTCGAGGCCGTCGAGGCCGAACACGAACCGGCCGAACGCCCAGGCGGCGACCGGCATGGCGACGAGCTTCAACACGCTCGCGACGAGCACGTCGCGGCGGCCGGTGCCCGGTTCGAGCAGTCGCTGGCCGTGCAGCGACAGGCCGTAGGCGATGAGCATGAGCGGCACGGCGGCGTGGCCGATGAGCTCGATCGGCTCGAGCACGATCGGCGGCAGCTCGATGCCCGTGACGGCGACGAGCACGCCGAGGAGGGACCCCACGATGATCGGGTTCGTCAAGGTGGACTGCACGATCACCCACGCCGACGTGCGCCCCTCGACCGTGGCACCCAGCACGGCGAGCGCGAGCGGCGCGAAGAGCAGCAGCTGCAGCAGCACGACCGGCGCCGAGTAGGCGGCGTCCCCGAGCATGTACACGGCGATGGGGATGCCGAAGTTGTTGCCGTTCACGTAGCCCGACGCGAGCGAGCCGATCACGGTGCGCGGCAGCCCGCGGCGCCACACGACGAGCGACACGAGCGCGAAGACGAGCATCATCGCGATGGCGGCGAGCGCCGACACCGGCAGGAGCGCCGAGAACAGCGACCGCACGTCGGCCGTCGCGAGCACCGAGAACAACAGGAACGGCGCGAGCACGTTGAAGTTGAGCTTCGCCAGCACCGGCCGGGCGCCCGGCCCGAGCACGCCGACCCTGGCCGCGAGCCAGCCCACGAAGACGGCGAGTGCGATCACCGCGAACCCGGTGAGGATGTCGATCATGCGCGCCGGCCCGGCCTCGGGGAACGGTGCGCGTCGCTCATCGCTTCGACCCTACCCGCAGTGGTGCACGACGTCGGGCGCCCCGGGAACCCGGGACGCCCGACGACGAGGCGCGTCATCACGCGCTCGCCCAGGGGCCCGGTTCAGCTACGCGTGGCAACCCCAGCGGTAGGTGTCGCCGACGAGGATCGGCACCATCTCCTTGCCGGTGCAGGGGCCGCAGTCCTCGTCGCGCGGCGCCGGCGGCAGGCCCGGGTACAGGCTCGCGTCGAAGCCGTTCGACTCGGCGGCGGCGGCGGAGGCGCTCCCTCCGGTGCCGCCGATGTCGTCGGTGCCGTCGGACTCGAACGCGGACGCGGCGTGGTCGGCCTCCGCGGCGGCGACGCTCGCGGCGACCCGCGCGGCCTCGGCGGCAGCGGCGGCTTCCGYTGCGACTCGGGCCGCTTCGGCGGCGCGGTGCTCGGTGAGCGCGGTCGCCACCAGGGCGGCCTCGGTACGCAC
>NZ_JBFUCL010000464.1:0-2217 GCF_056405255.1 Agromyces sp. P1_H4
TCGGCGCGCCGGCGCCTGCGGGCACCGGCTCGACGTCGGCCTCCGCGAGCCGCTTGGCCTCGTCGAGGTGCGCCTGCACCTGGGCGCGGCCGGGCAGGAAGAGGCTGGCGAGCGCCGCGATCGCGAACCCGGCCACCGCCACCCAGACCGAGGCCTGCAGGGCGGTGAGCAGGTGCTCCCGGCTCCAGTCCTCGCCGACGACGGTGAAGAACACGGTCGTCGAGACCGCGACGCCGGCCGCCGCGCCGAGCTGCTGGAAGGTGCTGTACGCACCCGAGGCTGCGCCCGCATCGGCGACCGGCACGGTGGCGAGGGCCACGTCGACGAGCGGGATGACCACGAGCGCGAGGCCCACGCCCGACAGCAGCATCGGCCACACCGCCGCCCAGCCGGTGAAGTCGGCGCCGGTGGCGACGACGACCGCGAACACCCACAGGAGGCCGGCTCCGAGCAGCACGGCGCCCGCGGTGACGAGCACCTTGCCGAGGCGCGCCACGAGCGGGATGACGATGCCCGTGCCGACCAGCGCGCCGAGGCTGAACGCGAGCAGGTTGAGGCCGGCGGTCAGCGCGTCGAAGCCGAGCCCGACCTGCAGGTAGATGATGAACGGCAGCGTGAACGCGTTGAGCGACCCCTGGAACGCCGCCTGGGTGACGATGCCCGCCGAGAAGCCGCGGTCCGCGAAGAGCGGCATCGGCAGCAGCGCCGAGCCGTCGCGGCGCATGCGCCGGCGCGAGTAGGCGATGAACACGACGAGCAGCACCGCGCCGAACGCGACGGGGATCCACAGCCAGGCCGGCCATCCGAGCGACTGGCCCTCGACGAGCGGCACCATGAACGCGAGCACGATGGCGCTGAGCAGGGCCACGCCGACCAGGTCGAGCCGCATGGGTCGCTCGGAGCGCGTGTCGGGCACGAAACGGGCCGCGAGGATGAAGATCGCGATGCCGACCGGGATGTTGATGAGGAACACCGTGCGCCAGCCGAGGCCCCAGAGGTCGGCGTCGATGAGCCAGCCGCCGAGCACCGGGCCGAGCACCGCGGCGAGGCCGCTGACGCCGCCGATGAGCCCGTACATGGGAGCCCGCTCCCGAGGGCTGAACAGCGCCTGCACCGACGCCAGGAGCTGCGGCACCATGAGCGCGGCGAACAGGCCCTGCGCGATGCGCGTGACGACGAGCGCCTCGCCCGACCAGGCCGCCGCGGCGACTCCGGAGGCGATCGTGAACCCGGCGATGCCGATGAGGAAGATCCTGCGGCGCCCGAAGAGGTCGCCGAGGCGCCCGCCCGTGATCAGCCCGACCGCGAAGGCGAGCATGTATCCGCTGACGATCCATTCGAGCTGGGCCTCGGATGCCCTGAGGTCGGCGCCGATCGACGGCAGGGCGACCTGCACGATGGTGACGTCGAGCAGGTCCATGAACGAGGCGAACAGGAGGATGCCGATGGCGAGCCCTCGGCGTGTGGTGGTGGCCATGGCCGTCATCCCTTCGTATGCTGAGATTGGTACCGGATCGGGATTGTCCCGATATGGAATAATCCCACTTCGGGAAGAATAGGAGGTGGACGAGCCGATGTCAAGCAGGGCTGAGGTCACCGCTCGCATCGTCGAACTCGTGCAGCTCGTCATCGCCTCCTCGGTGATGACGAACGAGCGCATCGCCCGATCGCTCGGCATGAACGTGGTCGACATGCAGGCGTTCGGCTTCATCCAGCGCCACGGCGGCCCGATGACCGCGGGCGAGGTGAGCCAGCAGACCGAGCTGCCCACGAGCACCACCACACGCGTGCTCGACCGGCTCGAGAAGCACGGGCTCATCGAGCGCACGACCGATCCCGCCGACCGGCGCCGGGTCGTGGTGCAGGCGCTCCCCGACGCGTTCGCCGGAGCCGGTCGGGGCGGTCCCGACGACCCGTACGGCGACATCCTCGCGAGCATGCTGCGCCTGCACGAGCAGTTCACCGTCGAGGAGCTCGAGATCGTCGCCCGCTACCTCGACGCGCTGAAGGACGTGCGCTGAGCCGTCAGCGGTTCATAGGGTCGCGAATTAGCATGTCGGTGTGGCACGCCCCAAGCAGCAGCGCATGAACCCCCAAGACGTCCGCAACCGGAGCGCCCGCGGTCGCTCGGGCAACCCCGCCAAGGCCGGATCCAGCCCGGCCGCGGCGCGTGGTCCGGCCACCGCCGCCGACTGGGTGGCCGGCGCCCGGCTGCGC
>NZ_JBFUCL010000465.1:0-2190 GCF_056405255.1 Agromyces sp. P1_H4
CCAGGGCGAGTCGTTCCAGGGGTGGGGCACGAGCCTGGTCTGGTTCGCGAACGCGACCGGCGGCTACCCGGCCGAGCTGCGGGAGCAGCTCTACCAGGCCGTGTTCGGCGAGGACGGCCTCGACCTCAACATCGCGCGCTACAACATCGGCGGCGGCAACGCGTCCGACGTGCAGGACTACCTGCGCCCGGGCGGCGCGGTCGACGGCTGGTGGGCCGCCGACCCCGACGGCTCAGCGGGCACCTATGACGGCACCACCACGAGGTTCGCCGACCGCAACGCGCTGCTCGCCAAGTGGGACGCCGACGACCCCGCATCGTACGACTGGTCGGCCGACGCGACCCAGCGCTGGTGGGTCGAGCGCCTCGCCGCCGACGACCAGATCACCCACTGGGAGACGTTCGCCAACTCGGCGCCGTACTTCATGACCGAGAGCGGCTACGTCTCGGGCGGCTTCAATGCGACGTCCGAGCAGCTGAAGCCCGCGGCCGAGGCGCAGTTCGCCACGTATCTCGTGAACGTCACCGAGCACCTCGAGGACGAGTACGGCATCGAGGTCGACACGATCGACCCGTTCAACGAGCCGAACACGAACTACTGGGGCACGACGCTCAGCAACGGCAAGCCGGTCGGCGGCCGCCAGGAGGGCATGCACATGGGGCCTGCCCGGCAGGTGTCGCTCATCGACGACGTGCGCGCCGAGCTCGACGACCCCGCCACGACCACCGACGCCGGCCTCGCCGCGATGGACGAGACCAACCCCGGCATCTTCGCGACGAACTGGGCCGGCTACCCGGCCGCGACGCGCGCCAAGGTCGACCGCATGAACGTGCACACCTACGGCACCTCGGGCCGGCTCGTCGTGCGCGACCTCGCCAAGCAGGCCGACACCGACCTCTGGATGAGTGAGATCGAGGGCAACTGGGTCAGCGGCTTCAACCCCGTGAACATCGAGAACGGCCTCGGCATCGCCGGCCGCATCCACGACGACCTCCGCGAACTCGAACCGAACGCGTGGGTGCTCTGGCAGCCCGTCGAGGACCTCTACAACATGCAGCCGCAGGGCGAGAACCTCAACTGGGGCTCGATCTTCATCGACCTGGACTGCACGCCCTATCAAGAGGCGGGCGGCACCGTGTGGAAGTCCGCGCGCCGGGTCGCCGACGCGGGCGGTGACTCCAGCAAGGCGCCCGAGTGCGGCGTGCAGGTGAACTCGAAGTTCAACACGATCCGCAACTTCACCAAGTACCTCCACGAGGGCGACCACCTCATGGCGGTCGACGATGCCTCGAGCACGGCGGCCGTGCGCGGCGACGGCACGGGGGCGACCATCGTGCACACGAACACCGCGGCATCCGACCGGGTCATCACCCTCGACCTGTCGAACTTCGGCGACCTCGCCGAAGGCGCCACGGTCACGCCCGTGGTCACCACGCAGGCCGCGTCGGCGGATGCCCCGACGGCGAACGCGCTCGTCGAGGGCGCGCCGGTCGCGATCGATCGCGCCGCGAAGACCGCGACGCTCACGGTGCCCGCGAAGTCGGTCACCACGTTCGTGATCGACGGCGTCTCGGGGGTCGCGGCGGATGCCCCAGCGCTCCGTGACGGCCACCGCTACCAGTTCGTCGGCACTCAGAGCGGCAAGGCGCTCACGGCCGGCGCGACGGGCGCGGCCACCACGATCCGCAACGTGGCGACGGATGCCGCGGCGGCAGCGCCGCAGGCGTGGACCGTGCACGAGGTGCCGGCGGGTGACCGCGAGGCGACGCGACGCGTGGTGCTCGAGGCGTCCGACGGTCGCGTGCTCGGCGCGACGAGCTCGGGCACCGACCTGCGGACAGCCTCGCTCGAGACCGCGGCCGCCACGGCCGCCACGCGCTGGATCGTGAACACCACCGACGGGCGCGCGTACACGCTCGTGAACGAGGCGCTCGGCCTCTCGCTCGACGTCAACGGCCAATCGACGACGAGCGGCGCGACCGTGGGCGTCTACGGGTCGAACGGCGGCGCGAACCAGTCGTGGGATCCGCGCGACCTCGCCCCGCTCGACGGGCAGACGGTCGCCGCGCGCAGCCAGGCGGGCGTCGCGCCCGTGCTGCCCGAGACGATCGTGCCGCGCTACGCCTGGGGCGCGGGCGTGCCCGTCGCCGTCACGTGGCAGCTCCCCGACGACGGCGCGTGGGCCGAGAC
>NZ_JBFUCL010000466.1:0-2189 GCF_056405255.1 Agromyces sp. P1_H4
CACGAGAGCCGTCGAGCCCGTCCGTCCCGCACGCGCAGCGTCGCGCGGGTGCCCGAGGGCACCGCGGCACGTGGCCGCGGCGCCGTCGKCGCCGGCGCCGCGATCCKCGGCCTCGCCGCCGCGGTGACCGTGGTCGTGGGGATCGTCGCCGGTGTCGTCGCGTTCTGACGCCGTCGAACCCGCGGTGCCCGCCGGCCCGGCGGCACATCGCGACCCGGTGGTGCGCGACCCTGATCCGGCGCGGCGCGCCACCGCGTCGGCGGGAACGCGTAGCGTCATGGCCATGTTGAGACGAAAGCGCGCCGGGGTGGTCGAGCCGCCGCCCGCGGCGGAAGTCACAGCCAACGCCGAGTCGGCCGGTCCCGAGGTCAAGATCCGGGCGTTCCGCATCGGCTTCGTCGGAGCGCTCGGCGTGCTGCTCGCGATCCTGCTCGGCGGGATCCTCGGCCAGCTCGGCACCGTCATCCTCTACGTGGCGCTCGCCCTGTTCCTCGCCCTCGGCCTCGACCCGGTGGTGAGCTGGATGCAGCGGCGCGACATCCCGCGCTGGCTCGCCATCCTGCTCGTCTTCGTCGTGGTGATCGGCGTGTTCGTGGGACTCATCGCGACCCTCGTCCCGATCGTCATCGAGCAGACGCAGATCCTCGTCGAGGACTGGGACTCGATCGTCGAGAACATCAAGAACAGCGACCTGGTGGCGTGGCTCAACTCACTGGTGGGCGGCGACGCGATCCAACAGGCGATCGACGGAGCGGGCGACTGGTTCGGCGACCCCGACAACCTCGGCGCCCTCACCGGCGGCATCCTCGCCGTCGGCGCGGGCATCGCAGGCGGCTTCACGGGTGCGACGATCGTGCTCATCCTCACCCTCTACTTCCTCGCGTCGCTCGCCTCGATGAAGCGCTATGCCGCCCGGTTCGTGCCGGCGAGCTCGCGGCCCGGCTTCCGGTCGGTCTCGGAGGAGATCACGGGTTCCGTCGGCCGCTACGTCATCGGGCAGGTGTCGCTCGCGGCCATCAACGGCGTGCTGAGCCTCATCTTCCTGTCGATCATCGGCGCCCCGGCGCCGATCCTCCTGGCCTTCATCGCGTTCCTGTTCTCGCTCGTGCCGCTCGTCGGCACGCTCACGGGCGCGATCATCATCTCGCTCGTGTGCCTCGCGGCCTCGCCGGCCACCGCGCTCGCCGCCGCGATCTACTACCTCATCTACATGCAGGTCGAGGCCTACGTGCTGAGCCCCCGCATCATGAGCCGTGCCGTCGCGGTGCCCGGTGCGCTCGTCGTGATCGCCGCCGTCGCGGGCGGCACCCTCGGCGGCGTACTCGGCGCGCTCGTCGCGATCCCGGTCGCCGCCTCGCTCATCATCATCGTGGAGAAGGTCGTCTTCCCACGGCAGGACGTGCGCTAGCCACGAACGACGAAGCGGATGCCGCGGGCGACGAGCCCGCGGCATCCGCTTCGTTCATCGTGGTGCGTCAGGTTCGGACGAGCGATCCGCCCCCGCGCGTGCGCGAGACGGCGTCGACCGTGGCCGCGAGGATCAGCACGCCGCCGGTGACCGCGTAGTTCACGCCGGCCGGCAGGTTGAGCAGGCCCAGGCCGTTCGTGATGACGGCGATGACCAGGGCACCGATCGCGGCATGCATGAGCCGGCCGCGACCGCCGAAGAGGCTGACGCCGCCGACGACGGCCGCCGCGACGCCGCTCAGCACGAGATCGCGGCCCGCCGCGGCATCCACCGACCCGACCTTGCTGATCGAGAAGAGTCCGGCGACGACCGAGAGGGTGGAGCAGACGATGAACGCCGTCCAGCGGATCATCATCACCTTCACGCCCGAGCGGCGGGCCGCCTCGGCGTTGCCGCCGATCGCGTAGATGTAGCGGCCGTACTTGGTGCGGTCGAGCACGAACGTGCCGATCCACAGGATGACGAGCACGATCGGCACGACGATGGGCACGCCCTGCACGGCCCGGAGCGACTGGCCGCGGTCCTGGTTGAGGATGTACACGACCACGCCGCCCAGCACGGCGATGACGCCGAGCTTGATCCAGACGAGCGAGATGGCGCGGTTCGGCACCCCGGCGCGGTTGCGTCGCGACCGGTCCCAGAACGAGGTCGCGGCCGACACGGCGACGATCACGACGAGCATGACCCAGCCGGCCCAGGTCGGCAGGTTGCTGTTCTGGAT
>NZ_JBFUCL010000467.1:0-2184 GCF_056405255.1 Agromyces sp. P1_H4
GGGGGAACGCGGCGTCGGGGCATCGGGCGTACCCTGCGTGTGTCGGCCCACCCGAGGGTCGTCGGACGGAGTCCACGATCATGCGACGCGCCCACATATCCCGACTCGGTGTCACCGTTGGCGTCGCCGTGGCGGTCATCCTCGCCCTGGCCGTTTCGGCGCCCGCCCACGCCGAGCAGGTCGTCACGAGTGACGACGTCGCGTTCCGCCTTGTCGTGGCGGGCGTGGCGGGCGAAGGCGACGCCGACGGCGACGGCGTATCCGACGCATCCGATGTGTGCGCCGACACCACGTTCACCGCGGGTCCGGCCGACCTCGAGCTCAAGGGCGACTCCGCCAAGGACAAGGCCAAGGGCAAGGCCGAGGCCAAGGCCGAGGCCGAGCCCAACGATCACCCGGCCAGGCCGAAGCACAACCAGAACCGGGGCGAGCTGAAGCCCAACCACTCCTGGTCGACCAGCGAGGCCGGCTTCGTCGACGCGACCGGCGCGGTCAGGTACACGCTCGACGAGACGGGCGGATGCTCCGCCGAGCAGATCATCGCCGCCGCAGGCCTCGGCAAGGGGCACATGAAGCACGGGATCTCGGTCGGTGCGATCAAGAAGTGGATCGCGTCACTCTAGAAGTGACGTGCACCTAGCATGAGCGGGTGGACTTCTCACTCGCCTTCACGCCCGATCTCATCGCCGTCTTCGTCACGCTGTTCGTGCTCGAGATCGTGCTCGGCGTCGACAACGTCATCTTCATCTCGATCCTCGCGTCGAAGCTCCCCACCGAGCAGCAGGCCCGGGCGCGCAACCTCGGCCTGACCCTGGCGATGGTCATCCGGGTGGTGCTCGTGTTCTTCGCGGGCTGGATCATCACCCTGAAGGAGGACGTCGTCGTCTGGTTCGGGATGGGCTTCTCGATCAAGGACTTCATCCTCATCGCGGGTGGCCTCTTCCTCGTCTACAAGGCGGTCACCGAGATCCACCACAAGCTCGAGGGCGCCGAGGAGGAGCATGGCGGCGCCGCGCCGAAGCGCATCACGTTCGGCTCGGTCCTCACCCAGATCCTGCTGCTCGACATCGTCTTCTCGCTCGACTCGGTCATCACCGCGGTCGGCATGACCGAGAACCTCCTCATCATCATCACGGTCGTGGTGCTGTCGTTCGGCATCATGCTGTTCGCGTCGCGCTTCATCTTCACGTTCGTGAACCGGCACCCCACGGTGAAGATGCTCGCGTTGTCGTTCCTGCTGCTCATCGGCGTGTTCCTCATCGCCGAGGGCTTCGGCATCAAGATCGACAAGGCGCTCATCTACGCGCCGATGGCGTTCGCGATCCTCGTCGAGGCGCTGAACCTCGTCGCGTCCTCGCGCAAGGCGAAGCGCGAGCAGCGCCGCCAGCACGCGGTGCAGCTGCGTCCGCAGTACCCCGACGTCGACGAGTCGGTCGCGGTGTCGGCGGCGCTGTCCGAGCGCACGCCTGGCGCCGGTTCCGTCGGGCTGTCGCGACAGCCGGTCGTGGGTGTGACGGATGCCTCGGAGGAGCGCGCCGGGCTCGGCTGAGCCTCAGCCGACTCGGGCGAGGAACTCGAGCACGCGCTGCGTGAGGAGCTGCGCGGCTGCCGCGTCGTAGCTCGGCAGGCTGGAGTCGGCGAAGTAGTGCTGGTCGCCGGGATACAGGAAGAGCTCGGCGTCGTCGGCGGATGCCACGAGCTCCCGCGCCGCGTCGACGTCGCCCTCGTCCATGAAGATCGGGTCGGCATCCGCCCCGTGGATCTGCGCGGGGAGGCCGGCCGGCCAGCCGCCGAACTCCGACGGCGGCAGGCAGGAGTAGAAGAACAGGGCGCCCTTCGCGCCGTCGCGGGTCTGGGCGAGCTGCTGCGCTGGAACGACTCCGAGCGAGAAGCCGCCGTAGACGAGCTCGTTCGTGAGCGACCCGGCCGCACGCTGGCCGCGGGCCATGATCTCGTCCCAGCCGACCTCCTTGGCGTAGCCGACGCCCGCCTCGATCGAGTCGAAGGTGCGTCCGTCGAAGAGGTCGGGCGTGTGCACGGTGTGGCCGGCCTGACGGAGGTCGTCGGCGAAGGCATGCAGGCCCTCGGTGGGACCCAGTGCGTGATGGAAGAGCAGAACCTCGGCCATCGTGATACTCCTGTCTGGCGGTCGAACGACTCGGTCGCTCGCACGGTACTCGCTCG
>NZ_JBFUCL010000468.1:0-2183 GCF_056405255.1 Agromyces sp. P1_H4
GTCCATGACCACCAGGCAGCCGTCCACCCCGTGCTCGGTGCCCGTGCCGACGGAGAGCCGCGTCGTGTCCCAGCTCATCGCGACCGAGACGAGTGCATCGGGGTAGACGTCGGCGTCCCGGGCGGTCACCGTGACGCTCGCGCGCACCCAGGTCCCGCCCGGGGCGGTCCGCGGTGAGGTCGTCACGTCGACCGAGAAGGCGGGAACCGGTTCGTCCGCCGCCACGGCCGGCGACGCGGCGACGATCGTCGAGGCGCCGAGGAGCACCGCGAGCGTCATGGCGACGCTCGCCCAGGCGATCCGGCTCCGGCTCGTCACGATCCTCCTCCGACCCCTCAACCTTCGAGGCAGTGCGCGTGTGCGGCAGCCGAGGCCGGGCACCCTTCGGTGCAGCCGGGATTACCCCCTCGGGCAGCCGCCCGCGGCGACCCTCACGAGCGGCCGCCCACGGTATCCGCTCAGATGAGTCCCTCGCGCACCGCGTACGCCACCGCGTGCGAGCGGTTGCGCAACTGCAGGCGCGTGGTCACGTCGTGGAGCACGTTCTTCACCGTGCGCTCGGAGTACGAGAGCTTCGTCGCGATCTGCGCGGTGTCCCAGCCCTCGGCGACGAGTCGGAGCACGTCCACCTCCCGGGCGGCGAGGCCCGTGAAGGTGATGCCGCGCGGGTCGAGCACGGTGCGCTGCAGCCGGCCGACCTGGTCGAGGAGGCGGCCGAGCAGGTCGGGCGGCACCGCGCCCTCGCCGGCGGCTGCCGTGAGGATCACCGACACGAGGCGGTCGGTCGTGGCATCCGCTCGGCGCACCAACCCGACGACGCCGCTCTCGACGGCGCGCACGAGATCCTTGTCGTCGAGGTGCGACGAGATGAGCACGACGCGGCTCGAGCCGTTGCGGCGCAGGAAGCGCAGGGTGTTGAGGGTCTCGTCGTCGACCTCGTCGGAGATGACGAGCACCACGTCGGGCGCCTCCTCCTCCTGCGGCCCGACGACGCGCACCTCGGGGCGGGGGCGGAGCGCGCTCGCGACGCCCGCCTCGGAGATGGGGTCGCGCGCATAGACCCGCACGGTCGTTCTGGTCATGGTCGTTCCTTCGCAAGTGCGGGTTGCGGGTCGTGCGGGGTGCTCGGGGACAGTATGTCCGGGCATCCTCTTCGCGCACTCAACACCCGCTCAACGGGCAACTTCGTTGCGCGAGCGGCAGGCCGCGCGGGCTCCGCGGTCGCTTCCAGCCGGCCGTAGCGTGACGCCATGGCCACCACCGCGACCATCACGCCGGCGTCCGCGTCGGTCGACCCGGGCACGCCCGTCTCGTTCACGCTGACCGTGCTCAACGACACGCTGCTCGTCGAGTCGTTCGAGCTCGCGCCGGTCGGGCAGGTCGCGGCGTGGGCGACGGTCGAGCCCGGCACCCTCACCATCTACCCTGGCAAGTCCGAGACGGCGACCGTCACGGTGCTGGCCCCGCGGTCGCCCGAGTCGATGATCGGCGAGGTGGCGCTCGGCGTGCGCGCCAGGGCGGTCGAGCAGCCCGACGCGATGGCCGTCGCCGAGACGGTGCTGACGGTGCTGCCCTTCGCACAGACCGAGGCGGAGCTCGTGCCCCGGATCGCCCGCGGACGCGGACGCCATCGTGTGCGCGTCGCCGTCGACAACCGCGGCAACACGCAGCTCATCGCGGCGATCGCGGCGACGAGCTCCGACCGGCTCGGGCTCTCGACGCCCTCCCCCGAGGTGATCATCGATCCAGGCCACACCGAGTTCGTCGACATCGACCTGCGGCCGGTCGCCCGCATCTGGCGCGGCGACCCGGTCACCCACCAGTACTCCGTGTCGGTCGTGCCCGAGGGTCCGCCGCCCGCATCCGATGCGGCCTGGGCGGCGGCGCTGTCCACCGGCGCCGGCACGCCCGGCACCGCGACGGCCACCGCGACCGCCACGGCCACGGCGACCGAGCCGATCGTGCTGCCGGGCAGCTACGTGCAGGACCGGGTGTTCCCCAAGTGGCTGTGGAAGCTCCTGCTCGCCCTGCTGCTCCTCCTGCTCCTCCTGCTCGCCCTCTGGTTCCTGCTGCTGAAGCCGGCGATCGAGTCGGCCGCGCGCAACGCCGTCGAAGAGCCGCTCGCGCAGGCCAATGACAAGTCGGATGCCGCGGCGCARCAAGCCGACAGCGCAGCCCAGAAG
>NZ_JBFUCL010000469.1:0-2153 GCF_056405255.1 Agromyces sp. P1_H4
GCGCCGGCATGCCCACCGAGAAGCCCGCGTCGTTCTGGCCGTCGGCGAAGCGCCTGCTCGGCCGACTCCGCCCCGAGCGGCCGCTCGTCGTCGCCGTGATCCTGCTCGGGATCGTGAGCGTCGTGTTCACGGTGTTCGGGCCGAAGCTGCTCGGCCAGGCCACGAACATCATCTTCGAGGGCTTCGTCTCCTCGCAGATGCCCGCCGGCGCGACGAAGCAGCAGGTCGTCGACCAGCTCCGCGCGTCGGGCGACACCAGCCAGGCCGACATGGTGCAGGCGATGACCCTCACCCCCGGCCAGGGCATCGACTTCAACGCGCTCGCCATGGTGCTCGGCTGGGTGCTCGTGCTCTACGTGCTCGCGTCCCTGTTCTCGTGGGCGCAGGGCTACGTGCTGAACGGTGTCACGCAGCGCACCGTGTACCGCCTCCGCGAGGAGGTGCAGGCGAAGATCCACCGGCTGCCGCTGTCGTACTTCGACCGGATGCAGCGCGGCGAGCTGCTCTCGCGGGTCACGAACGACATCGACAACATCTCGCAGTCGCTGCAGCAGACCATGAGCCAGCTGCTCACGTCGCTCCTCACCGTGATCGGCGTGCTCGCCATGATGTTCTGGATCTCGCCGCTGCTCGCGGTCATCGCCCTCGTGACCATCCCGCTCACGATCCTCATCACCACGGTCATCGCGAAGCGCTCGCAGAAGCAGTTCATCGCGCAGTGGGCGCACACCGGCACGCTGAACGCGCGCATCGAGGAGGCCTACTCGGGCCACGCCCTGGTGCGGGTCTTCGGGCGGCGCCGCGAGGTGGAGCACGAGTTCACCGACAAGAACGAGGAACTGCACGACGCGAGCTTCGGCGCCCAGTTCGTGAGCGGCATCATCATGCCGGCCATGATGTTCGTGGGCAACCTCGTGTACGTCGCCATCGCCGTGGTGGGCGGGCTCATGGTCGCCGCCGGCACCATCAGCCTCGGCGACGTGCAGGCGTTCATCCAGTACTCGCGCCAGTTCACGCAGCCGCTCAGCCAGCTCGGCTCCATGGCGAACCTGCTGCAGTCGGGCATCGCGAGCGCCGAGCGCGTGTTCGAGCTGCTCGACGCCGACGAGCAGACGCCCGACCCCGTCGAGCCCGAGGCCGGGCCTGCAACGGATGACGCGCAGTACGCGGCATCCGGCCGGCTGGTCTTCGACGACGTCTCGTTCAGCTACGACCCCGAGAAGCCGCTCATCGACCACCTGTCATTGACGGCGGAGCCGGGCCAGTCCATCGCGATCGTCGGACCGACGGGCGCCGGCAAGACCACCCTCGTGAACCTCATGATGCGGTTCTACGAGCTCGACGACGGCCGCATCACGCTCGACGGCGTCGACATCACCCGGATGACCCGCGACGCGCTCCGCTCACGCATGGGGATGGTCCTGCAGGACACGTGGCTGTTCACGGGCACGATCCGCGAGAACATCGCCTACGGCCGGCCCGGTGCGACCGAGGACGAGATCATCGACGCGGCGAGGGCCACCTACGTCGACCGCTTCGTGCGCACGCTGCCCGACGGCTACGACACGGTGCTCGACGACGAGGCATCGAACCTGTCGGCCGGCGAGAAGCAGCTCATCACGATCGCGCGGGCGTTCCTGGCGCAGCCAGCCGTGCTCATCCTCGACGAGGCGACGAGCTCGGTCGACACCCGCACCGAGCTGCTGCTGCAGAACGCGATGAACGCCCTGCGCCGCGACCGCACCAGCTTCGTCATCGCGCACCGGCTGTCGACGATCCGCGACGCCGACCTCATCCTCGTGATGGAGGACGGACGCATCGTCGAGCAGGGCACGCACGGCGAGCTGCTCGCCGCCGACGGCGCGTACACGCGGCTCTACGAGGCGCAGTTCGCGGCGCCCGCCGAGGAGGTCGAGTCGGTCGAGGAGCCCACGGGCGTGCCGGGCGTCATCGCCGGCGAATCCGACGAGGAGGCAGCCGAGGCGGCGTCGCAGCCGGTCAGGAGCTGAGGCGGCACGATCGAGGCCGGCGCTCCGGGGCTTCCCCCGGCTCGCCGGCCTCGGTCATGCGTGCCGCCGGAGACTCAGGTGCGCGTCGCGGTGAGCTGGTCGATGAGCGACGGGTCGCCGCTCAGGGCGATCGCGGTGCATACG
>NZ_JBFUCL010000470.1:0-2152 GCF_056405255.1 Agromyces sp. P1_H4
CGCCCCGGCCCCGCCGCGGCATCCGCTCGCCGTGCTCGCCCCGGCCGCGCCGCCCGCCCGCTCGCCCGCTCGGTGCGCCACCCCGCCCGCTCGCCGCGCGGAAATGCATGAGAATCCGACATTCGGCCGCCCAGGCCGGTACATCAGTCGGAATCTCATGCGTTTGCTGCAACCCGCACCGCCGAGGACGCCGGAATGGCGGCGTACGGGCCGCGTCCAGACCAGAGATGCTCGTTCCGCCCCACCAGGGCGAGGATGCCCGCACGTGTCCGCTCCCACTCGTGAACGACCTGCCGGTAGCTGAGTCGGAGGACGAGGTAGCCGCGCGTCACGAGTTCGAAGTCACGTCGCCGATCCTCGTCGAATGCGGTGCCGGTGTGGAACGCTCTCCCGTCGACCTCGATGACGAGCCGGTCGCCGACGAGGATATCCACCCGGCCCACCCCGTCGATGGTGACCTGCGCCCGGTGCCTGATCCTGCGTGAACGAAGGAAGAGCCGGACAGCGGTTTCAATACCCGACTGAGCGTCAGGGTCCGCCCGATCGAGCAGCCGGCGCCTCGACGGCGGCATCCAGTCGCGGATGAGATCGAGATGCTGCAACGTCAGGGTCCCCATGTCCAGCGCCGAGTCGACGGAAGCGATCGCGCTCGCGACATCCGTGCACGCGAACATCTCGGCCAGCGAGACCGTGAGCGGATCGACTGCCCGATCGAACGGGCCACGTCGGCTGTAGTGCACGCAGACGCGGTCGCGGACTCGATCGAGCGGCTGGCTACGGTCGTGCGGCGCGAAGAGTCGTCCGGTCGAGTACCGGACTCGCACGTGAAGACGCGGATCGTCGGCCACCCACAGGCCCCGCACGCGTGCGACCGTCGCTGCGGTCGCCACTCCGCCCACCCGAACCGCCCGCACGACATCTGATGGCGCGTCGGTCGTCGCGAACCAGCCGCTCCGGACGCGAACCACTCCACCGCGTCGGATTGCGCGGTCGACGTCGGCAGAGCTGCATCCGGCAGCATCCAAGGCGGCTCGAGCGACGACGCCGCCCTGCTCGCGTATCACCCGGGTCACCGATTCCACGGAGCCGAGTGTGCCGCCTTCACGGCTCGGGTGGGGACCCGGACTGTGATCTGTGGAGAACCGCGACGGCGTCGGGACGATGGGGCACGACGCATGAAGATCGCGCGAATACCACGCCTCAGGAGCGCAGGAAACGGATTCTCATGCGTTTGCCGAAGATGACGACGCCGCTCCCTGTGGCGGCGGGGCGGACGCGTCAGTTCGTGTTGGCGTAGAGCCACTCGAGCGGGTCGACCTTGGTGCCGTCGACGCCGCCGAGGCGGATCTCGAAGTGCAGGTGCGGGCCCGTCGACATGCCGGTGTTGCCCGTCTTGCCGATGACGTCGGCGACGTGCACGGTGTCGCCGACCTCGAAGCGCCGCGATCCCTCGATCATGTGGGCGTACACGCTCGTCACGAGCTCGCCGTCGATGATGTGGTCGATCATCATAACGACGCCCAGCGACCCGCCCGAGTCGGTCGAGACCGCGACGGTGCCGTCGGCGATCGCCTGGATCTCGGCGCCGTAGCCGGGGTTGAAGTCCTGGCCGCCGTGGTCCTCCGAGCAGCCCGCGCAGTTGCGGTAGCCGAAGTGGTCGCCGATGTGCACGCCGACCGCGAACGGCCACTGGATCGTGCCGGCCGGATTGTTGGTGAAGTCCGCCTCGGCGCGGATGCCGGCGGCCTGCGCGTACTCCTGGATGGTCTGGTGCTCGTAGCCCTCGCGCTCGACGGTCTGCGCGACCACGTTGCCGTCGATCGTCACGCTCTGCCCGCCACGGTCGCCGCCGGCCGCGCTGGCCATGGCCATCGCCTGCACGTCGGCGGGCGAGAGCAGCGAGAGCGACGGGATCGTCGTCGCGACGGCGAGCATCGCCACGAAGCTCATCGCCACCACGCTCGCGATGCGACGGCCGCCGCGCCGCTTCGGCGACGATGCAGGGCCGGATGCCGCGGCGCGCGCCGTGCGGGGGCCCGACGCCTGCGGTGCCGACCGCCGGGTCGGCGCAGCCGCGCCCACGACATCACGACGCGAGACCGGGCCCGCCGGTGCCGGCGACGTGCCGGGAGCACTCCGGTCGGGCGCGGAG
>NZ_JBFUCL010000471.1:0-2149 GCF_056405255.1 Agromyces sp. P1_H4
AGTCCGAGCCGTGCACGAGGTTCTGCTGCACCTTGAGCCCCCAGTCGCGGCCGAAGTCGCCGCGGATCGTGCCCGGCGCGGCCGTCGTGGGGTCGGTGGTGCCGGCGAGCACCCGGAAGCCCTCGATGACGCGGTTGCCGGCCACGCGCACGGCCACGACCGGACCGGACTGCATGAACTCGACGAGCGGCTCGTAGAACGGCTTGCCCTCGTGCTCGGCGTAGTGCTTCGCGAGGATCTCACGGTCGGGCTGCACCATGCGCAGGTCGACGAGCGAGTAGCCCTTGGCTTCGATGCGGCGGAGGATCTCGCCGGTGAGGTTGCGGGCGACGCCGTCGGGCTTCACGATCACGAGGGTCTCTTCGATGCCGGTGGTCATTCCTGTTCCTGTTCCGGAGCGGCCTGCGCCGTCCTGTCTCGATCGATTCGTGCGCCGGCGACCATGCAGTACCACCACAGGCCGCCGAAGAGGATGCCGACGAAGAACATCGCCGGGTTGAGGAAGCCCGCCGCGAGGATGAGCGCCTGCAGCACCCACCCGAGCGTGAAGCCCCACGGGTACCTGAGCAGCCCGATGGTCACCACCAGGCCGACGATCAGCACGCCGCCCGCGACGAGCGCGACCCACGGCGGCAGCCCCAGCGAGCCGTTCTCGGTCGGCGCGAGGCCCCAGATCACGAGCGCCGCGAGGAAGACGATGATGATCTCGAAGCCCAGCACGATGGACGCCAGGCTCTGCCGGATCGACCGGGGCCGGCCCCTCCCCGGCTCGGGCGCGGCGTCGGCGGGCGCGTCGCTCATGCGCGGCCCCATTCGCGGTCGGCGGCGATCGCCATGGCCTCGCCGACGAGGGCGATGGAGCCCGTGACGACCACCGCGCGCTTCGGCGACTCGGCCGCCCAGGCGCGCGCCTCGTCGAGGGCGTCGTCGAGCCGCTCGACGGCCTGCACGCGGTCGGCGCCGACGCGCGCGGCGAGGATCGCCGCCACGTCCCGCACATCCCGGGCCCGGTCGGACTCGGGCCGCGTGACGAGGAACGAGCCGCCCGACCGGGCCAGGGCCGCGGCGATGCCGTCGACGTCCTTGTCGGCCAGCACCCCGAAGACGAAGACGACCTCGTCGAAGTCGAAGTACTCGTCGAGCGCCGCCACGAGCGACTCCGCGCCGTGCGGGTTGTGCGCGGCATCCACGATGACCGTCGGATCGGCGGCGATCGCCTGCAGCCGACCCGGGGAGGCCGCGACCGAGAGCCCGTCGTGCACGACCTCGTCGGCGAGGCGGACCGCGCCTCCGCCGATGAAGGCCTCGACCGCGGCGATGGCGACGGCCGCGTTCTCGGCCTGGTGGCGGCCGAAGAGCGGCAGCGCGATGTCGCGGTACTCCCCCGCGAGCCCGCGCACGGAGATCAGCTGCCCGCCCACCGCGACACGCGACTCGAGGACGTCGAACGCGTCGCCCTCCACGGCGAGGGTCGACTCCGTGAGCTCCGCGGCATCCTCGAGCACGCGCAGGGCGTCATCGGGCTGCTTCGCGGTGACGACGGATGCCGCGGGCTTGATGATGCCCGACTTCGTGCGGGCGATCTCGGTGACGGTGTTGCCGAGGCGCGCCTGATGGTCGAGGTCGATGGGCGTGAAGACGGCGACCTGGCCGTCGGCGACGTTGGTGGAGTCCCACTCGCCGCCCATGCCCACCTCGAGTACGACCACGTCGACCGGCGCGTCGGCGAAGCAGGCGAACGCGAGCACCGTGAGCGTCTCGAAGAACGTGAGCGGTTCCTCGTCGTTCCCCTCGAGCTCGGCGTCGACGATGGCGACGAACGGCAGGATCTCCTCCCAGTTGCGGGCGACCGCCTCATCGGCGATGGGCTCGCCGTCGATGCGGATCCGCTCCGTGAACCGCTCGAGGTGGGGGCTCGTGAGCAGGCCCGTGCGCAGCCCGGACGCCCGCAGCAGCGCCTCGATCATGCGACTCGTCGAGGTCTTGCCGTTCGTGCCGGTGATGTGGATGACCGGCGCCGCCCGGTGCGGGTCGCCGAGCAACTCGACCGCGCGGCGGGTGGGGGCGAGCCGCGGCCGCGGGCTGCCCTCGCCGATCCGGTCGAGCAGCGCCGCGTAGACGGCGTCGGCCGCGTCACGCGACTCGGGGT
>NZ_JBFUCL010000472.1:0-2134 GCF_056405255.1 Agromyces sp. P1_H4
CCGCAGCACCTGCTCGATCACCGGGTTGCGTGCCGGCTCGTCGCGGAGCAGCAGCGCTCGCGCCTCGTCGAGGTCCCACGTGGCGAAGAGCTCGGTCGGCCCGGCACCGCCGATGACGACGCGTCGCACCCGCTCGGGAGCGAGCTCGGTGAGCGCGGAGACGACGCGGTTGCCCATGGAGTAGCCGACGACGTCCACATCGCCCGCCCCGACCGAGTCGARCACGGCGAGCAGGTCCCCGCCGAGCCGCTCGGGCGCGTAGGCGTCGGCCTCGATCGGCTTGTCGCTGTCGCCGTGACCCCGCAGGTCGACCGTGATCACGCCGCGATGCGCGTCGAGGAGTGCGCGCACCCAGCCGGTGCCCTCCCACGTGACGGCGGCGTTCGAGGCGAACCCGTGCACCAGGAGCACGGGCGGCAGCTGCTCGTCGRCCTCGGCGACGCCGTGGACCCGGTAGGCGATGAGCACCCCGTCGGCGCTCTCGGCGTGCAGCGTGGGGAGGTCGCCGGCGACCGGCTGCCTCACGCCTGCGCCCCGGGCTCGGCGTCGGCGTCGGCGGCGTCGCCGCCATCCGCAGCTTCGCCGGTCGCAGCCTCACCCGCAGCGTCCGCCCGGGCCTCGGCATCCAGCACCGTGGACTCCGCGATGGCCGCACCGGCATGGCCGAGCTCGGCGAGCGCCGCCTGCGACGTCTCGGGTGCGACGCCGGCGACGAGGTCCGTGAAGACGCGCACGTGGCGGCCGTGCTCGACGGCGTCGAGGCCGCTGGCCCGCACGCAGTAGTCGGTCGCGATGCCGACGACGTCGACGTCGGTGACGCCGTACTCGTCGAGCACCTCCCCGATGGCACGACCGCCCTCGTCGACGGCCTCGAAGATCGAGTAGGCGGGCACGCCCTGGCCCTTCAGCAGGTGCACGTCGATCGCATCGACGTCGAGCGCGGGGTGGTAGGCGGCCCCGACCGTGCCGGCGACGCAGTGCACAGGCCAGGTGGTGACGTAGTCGGGTGCGCCGTCGGTGGCGAAGTGCCCGCCGTTGTCGTTGTCGGCGTCGTGCCAGTCGCGCGAGGCGACGACGACGCCGTAGCGGTCCTTGTGCTGCGCGAGCAGCTCGGAGATGCCCGCCGCCACCGCGGCGCCGCCCTCGACGCCGAGCGCACCGCCCTCGGTGAAGTCGTTCTGCACATCGATGATGAACAACGCCCTCGTCACGACGGCTCCTTTCGCTGGTGTCTTCCATTCTCGCCGCACACGGCGGCGATCACGCCATCGATCACGTCGACGAGGGTGCGCAACGACGCCGTCGACACCCATTCCTCGTCGGCGTGCGCCCCTCCACCGAGCGGACCGACGAGCACGACGGGGATTCCCGCCTCGGCGATGAGGCCGGCGTCGGTCCACCACGGATCGCCGCGGCGCACCGCCGGCGTGCCGGTGGCCCGTTCGACCGCGTCGACGACGGCCCCGACGATCTCGGCGTGGGCGTCCGCCTCCATCGCCGGCCGGGCGACGAGCGGCACGATGCGCGCGGGCAGGGAGGACGCGAGCACCCGCTCCAGCTCGGCGCCCGGATCCGGCTCACCCGGCAGCGTGCGCCGCTCGACCACCAGCACGCAGCGGTCGGCAACGGTCGCGGCATCCGTTCCGCCCTCGATGGTGGCGACCCTGACGCTGCCGGCTCCGAGCAGCGGATGCCGCGGCCGGGCGTCGAGCTCGTCGGCGAACGCCCTGACGGCGAGGAGGCCGTCGGTGGCCCGGGCGATGGCGTCCACGCCGAGCTCGGGTTGCGAGCCGTGCGCCGCGAGTCCCTCGTACTCGACGCGGAACCAGGCGAAGCCGCGGTGCGCGACCGTCACCTCGAGATCGGTCGGCTCGAGCACGACCGCGGCATCTGGAAGGGACCCGTCGGCGAGGGCTGCGAGGAGGTCCTCCATGCCGGCCGAGCCGAACTCCTCGTCCGCCGCGAACGCGAGCACGAGGTCGCCTGAAAGGTCGGCGGGCGCGGATGCCGCCGCCACCATGGCCGCGGCGAGGCCTCCGGCCATGTCATACGCGCCGCGGCCGACGATGCGGTCCGAGGCCCCCGACGGGTCGGCCGCGGCATCCGGTGACGAATCGCCCGCGGCATCCGCCCC
>NZ_JBFUCL010000473.1:0-2131 GCF_056405255.1 Agromyces sp. P1_H4
GAGGTGCTGCACCCGATCGGCGTAGGCCATGGCAGCGAGCTGCGCCTCGCGCGTCGCGGGGTCGCCCGTCGCTGAGACGAACGTGCCCGCGCGGCCCCGGCCCTCGAGCACGTGGTCGTCCTCGAGGGCGCGGTAGGCCTTCGCCACGGTGTTCACGGCGAGGTCGAGCTCCGCCGCGAGGGCGCGAACGGTCGGCATCCGCGCGCCGGGTGCGAGGGACCCGTCGGAGACCGCGTCGACGACCTGGCGGCGCAGCTGCTCGAAGGGTGGGGCGGATGCGGCGGGGTCGATCGACAGCTTCATGCGCGCTGCTCCGCGCCCGCGGCATCCGTCATCGTCAGTCCCGGTTGCGGTTCACGAGGCGCGACAGCACGATCGCGCTGCGCGTGTGGTCGACGTTGGGGGCGATGCGCACGCGTTCGAGGGCGTCTTCGAGGGAGGTGATGTCGCGGGCGCGCATGTGCACGATCGCGTCGGCGCTGCCCGTGACCGTGCCGGCGTAGACCACCTCGGGCACTCCCTGGAGGATGCGCTGCAGCTCGTCGGGTGCGACCGTGCCGCGGCAGAACAGCTCGACGTAGGCCTCGGTGCTCATGCCGTCGACGGTCGGATCGACCTGGATGGTGAACGACCGGATGACGCCGTCGGCGACGAGGCGGTCGACCCGCCGCTTGACCGCAGAGGCCGAGAGCCCCACGGAGGACCCGATATCGCCGTAGCCCGCTCGCGCGTTCTGGCGGAGCAGGTCGAGGATGGCGCGATCGAGGTTGTCCATGCCGGGAGTCTACGCTGATTCGTTGCGTTGTCACAGGGGTGGACGCAGGTTTCCTGCGTGCGGGGCAACGCTTTCCATGCGCTGCCTAGGCTCGATGCATGACCTCTGCTTCTCCCGTTCGCCTCGGACTCCAGCTGCAACCCCAGCACGCCCACTATCCCGCCATGCGCGACGCGGTGCTTCGCGCCGAGGACCTCGGCGTCGACATCGTCTTCAACTGGGACCACTTCTTCCCGCTCACCGGCGACCGCGACGGCCTGCACTTCGAGGCCTGGACCATGCTCGGCGCGTGGGCCGAGCAGACCGAGCRCATGGAGTTCGGCACGCTCGTGAGCTGCAACTCCTACCGGAACGCCGACCTGCAGGCCGACATGGCCCGCACGCTCGACCACATCAGCGCGAAGGGCGGCGAGGGCCGGTTCATCTTCGGCACCGGGTCGGGCTGGTTCGAGCGCGACTACGACGAGTACGGCTACGACTTCGGCACGCCCGGCACGCGCCTGAACGCGCTCGCCGCCGCCCTGCCCCGCATCGAGGAGCGGTGGACGAAGCTGAACCCGCCGCCCACCCGCAAGATCCCCGTCATGATCGGTGGAAAGGGCGAGCAGAAGACCCTGAAGATCGTGGCTCGGCACGCCGACATCTGGCACTCGTTCGTGTCGCCGGCCGACCTGCCGCACAAGCTCAGCGTCCTCGCGCAGTGGGGCGAGGAGGTCGGGCGCGACGTGTCGGAGATCACCGTGTCGAACGAGCTCACCCGCGGCCGGGTCGACGTCGAGTACGCCGACGCCCTGTACGACGCCGGCGTGCGCCTCTTCACGCTCGGCCTCAGCGGGCCCAACTACGACTTCTCGACCGTGCCGGAGTGGCTCGCCTGGCGCGACGCCAAGAACGGCTAGCGGATGCCGCTACTGCGGCTGTTCGATATAGCCGAGCAGCCCGAGGTGGAGTGACCCGTCGGGGTACCAGATCGCGACGATCGACGCTGTGGTGCCGCCGTCCGGGGTGGCCCGCGCGCCGTCGCTGAGCAGGAGGCCCTCGGTGGGGAACCGGCCGTCGTCGGTGCAGGTCGCGCCGTACCCGGGCTCGGGGCTCGTCGGGATGAGCAGGCAGAGGTCGGCGCCATGCCGTGCCGCGAAGACCTCGACGCCATCGGGCCGGGTGGCGAGCAGGCGGGTGTCGACCGGGCCGCCTCCGAATGAGACCGGCATGCGTCCCATGCCGGCCATCTGGGGGAGGTCTTCGGGCGTCGCCGGGCGATCGAACACCGTGGCGGCAGGCGTCTCGAGCGCGACCGGCTTCGCGGCGAGCACGTCGGCCTGCAGCAACGGCTCGGGGTTCACCGTCGGCGCGGTG
>NZ_JBFUCL010000474.1:0-2113 GCF_056405255.1 Agromyces sp. P1_H4
GCCCAAGCCGGCCCGCGACGCGGTGTCCGCGCCGATCCCGGCGCCCCGGGCCGACGCGCAGCCCGCGTCGCCGCGTGTCGACACGGAGCTCCTCGGCCGCCAGCTGCTCGGCACCTGGGCCGACCTGCGCGTGATCGCCCGCGAGCGCGCCGCGCATCCCGACCTGCAGCGCATCGAGGGCCAGTCGATGGCCGAGCACCGCGAGCGCGTGCTCCAGCAGCTGAAGATCCTCGTCGAGCAGCGCGCCGTGCACCGCGCCTTCCCGACCGCGGTCGGCGGCCATGACGACCACGGCGGCAACATCGCGGGCTTCGAGGAGCTCGTGCTCGCCGATCCGAGCCTGCAGATCAAGGCGGGCGTGCAGTGGGGCCTCTTCGGCGCCGCGGTGCTGCACCTCGGCACCGAGTTMCATCACCGCACCTTCCTGCCCGACATCATGTCACTCGAGGTGCCGGGTGCGTTCGCGATGACCGAGACGGGCCACGGGTCGGATGTCGCGGCGATCGGCACGACCGCCACGTACGACGAGGCGAAGCAGCAGTTCGTCATCAACACGCCGTTCCGCGGCGCCTGGAAGGACTACCTCGGCAACGCGGCCGTGCACGGCACCGCCGCGGTCGTCTTCGCCCAGCTCATCACCAAGGGCGTGAACCACGGCGTGCACGCGTTCTACGTGCCGATCCGCAACGCCAAGGGCGGGTTCCTCAAGGGCATCGGCGGCGAGGACGACGGCCTCAAGGGCGGCCTGAACGGCATCGACAACGGACGCCTGCACTTCACGAACGTGCGGGTTCCCCGCGCGAACCTGCTGAACCGCTACGGCTCGGTGGCCGAGGACGGCACGTACTCCAGCCCGATCTCCAGCCCCGGCCGCCGGTTCTTCACCATGCTCGGGACCCTCGTGCAGGGCCGGGTCTCCCTCGATGGCGCCGCCACGTCGGCCGCCGCGATGGCCCTCACCATCGCGATCACGTACGGCAACCAGCGCCGCCAGTTCAACGCCGCGAGCGAGACCGACGAGGAGGTGCTGCTCGACTACCAGCGCCACCAGCGCCGCCTGCTGCCGAAGCTGGCCACCACGTACGCGCAGATCTTCGCCCACGACGAGTTCCTCGTGAAGTTCGACGCGGTGTTCTCGGGCAAGGCCGACACCGACGACGACCGCCAGGACCTCGAGACGATCGCCGCCGCGCTGAAGCCGCTCTCCACTTGGCACGCGCTCGAAACCCTGCAGGAGGCGCGTGAGGCATGCGGGGGATCGGGCTTCCTCGCCGAGAACCGCCTCGTCGGCCTCCGCCAGGACCTCGACGTCTACGTCACCTTCGAGGGCGACAACAACGTGCTGCTGCAGCTCGTCGCCAAGCGCCTGCTCACCGACTTCTCGAAGCAGTTCGCGAAGGCCGATGCCGGCGTGATGGCGCGGTACGTCGTGTCGCAGACGGCCGAGCGCGCCTACCACGGCACGGGCCTCCGCCGCCTGGCGCAGACCATCGCCGACTTCGGGTCGACCCGCCGGTCGGTCTCCGAGCTGCGTGACGAGGAGACGCAGCGCGAGCTGCTCACCGACCGCGTCGAGACGATGATCGCCGAGATCGCAGGGCGCCTCCGGGACGCGCGCAAGCTGCCCAAGGTCGACGCCGCCGCGGCGTTCAACCGCAACCAGAACGAGCTCATCGAGGCGGCCCGCGCGCACGCGGAGCTGCTGCAGTGGGAGGCGTTCTCGCGCGGCCTCGCCCAGACCACCGACCCGGGCACGAAGCAGGTGCTCACCTGGGTGCGCGACCTCTTCGGCCTCGGCCTCCTCGAGAAGCATCTCTCGTGGTACCTCATCCACGGGCGCCTGTCGCCGCAGCGCGCGCAGGCCGTCACCGCCTACATCGACCGCCTCATCGAGCGGCTCCGGCCGCACGCGCAGGACCTCGTCGACGCGTTCGGGTACAAGCCCGAGCACCTGCGCGCGAAGATCGCGTCGGGCGCCGAGCAGGAGCGCCAGGACGAGGCCCGCGCGTACTACGCCGCGCAGCGGGCTGCGGGCACCCTGCCCGTGCCCGAGAAGTCGAAGAAGTAGCATTCGAGAATCGCCGTGGGCCGTACGGGGTTTGATGCCTCGTGC
>NZ_JBFUCL010000475.1:0-2081 GCF_056405255.1 Agromyces sp. P1_H4
GCCCGGCCCTGGCCTGGATGTTGGCCGCGCCGAGCCCGTCCACGAGCACCACGACGGCTCCGGATGCCGCGGGGAGCGCGAACTCGTTCGCCTCCCCCGCCAGGCTCGCGATCGAACTGGCGAGCACCCCGGCAAGCCGCGGAGCTGTGACGGCGGGCACCGGTAGCATGGCAGGCATCGCGCCCAGTCTGGCACAGGCCAGGGCGCGCTCCTCGTTCGCCGCGTGCCCCCAGCACGCCTGCCGCAGAGACCACGGATGACCCGAGCCAAGAACCCGCCCGCAGACGAACCGATCGTCGAACGCATCGAAGACGTCGACGTCGCCACCGAGATGCAGGGCTCGTTCCTCGAGTACGCCTATTCGGTCATCTACTCGAGGGCACTGCCCGACGCGCGCGACGGCCTGAAGCCCGTGCAGCGACGCATCCTCTACCAGATGGTCGAGATGGGGCTCCGGCCCGATCGAGGGCACGTGAAGTCGGCGCGGGTCGTCGGCGAGGTCATGGGCAAGCTGCATCCGCACGGCGACACGGCCATCTACGACGCGCTCGTCCGCATGGCGCAGGCGTTCACGCTCCGCGTGCCGCTCATCGACGGCCACGGCAACTTCGGCTCACTCGACGACGGTCCGGCGGCGCCGCGATACACCGAGGCACGACTCGACGCCCCCGCCCTGGCGATGACCGAGGGCCTCGACGAGGACGTCGTGGACTTCGTGCCCAACTACGACAACCAGCTCACGCAGCCAGAGGTGCTGCCGGCGGCCTACCCGAACCTGCTCGTCAACGGAGCCAGCGGTATCGCCGTCGGCATGGCCACCAACATGGCCCCACACAACCTCATCGAGGTGGTCGGCGCGGCCCGGCACCTCATCGCGCACCCGAATGCCACGCTCGACGAGCTCATGGAGTTCGTGCCGGGCCCCGACCTGCCCACCGGCGGCACGATCGTCGGCCTCGCCGGCATCAAGGACGCCTACGCCACCGGCCGCGGCGCGTTCAAGACCCGGGCCAAAGTGCGGGTCGAGAACATCACCGCGCGCAAGACCGGGCTCGTCGTCACCGAGCTGCCTTACCTCGTCGGTCCCGAGAAGGTCATCGAGAAGATCAAGGACGGCGTCAACGCCAAGAAGATCAGCGGCATCTCGGACGTCACCGACCTCACCGACCGCACCAACGGCCTCCGGCTCGTCATCGGCATCAAGACGGGCTTCAGTCCCGACGCCGTGCTCGAGCAGCTCTACCGGCTCACCCCGCTGGAAGACTCGTTCAACATCAACAACGTCGCGCTCGTCGACGGCGGGCCGCAGACCCTCGGGCTGCGCGAGCTGCTGCAGGTGTACGTGGCGCACCGCATCTCGGTCGTCACGCGCCGGTCGCAGTACCGCCTCGCCCGCCGGCGCGAACGCCTGCACCTGGTCGACGGCCTGCTCATCGCGATCCTCGACATCGACGAGGTCATCCAGGTCATCCGCTCGAGTGATGACACCGCCGCGGCACGCGCCCGCCTGATGGAGGTCTTCGACCTCAGCCACGTGCAGGCCGAGTACATCCTCGAGCTGCAGCTGCGCCGGCTCACCAAGTTCTCCCGCATCGAGCTCGAAGCCGAGCGCGACAAGCTGCGCGCCGAGATCGCCGAGCTCGAGGAGCTGCTGGCGAGCCGTCATCGCATCGAAGCCCTCGTGTCCGACGAGCTCGCCGAGGTCGCGGAGCGCTACGGCACGCCGCGGCGCACCCTGCTCACCGACGCCCGTCCGAGCATCGCCGGGGCGGCCGCCAAGCGACAGGCCGCCGTGCTCGAGGTGGCGGACGTGCCGTGCCGCGTGTTCCTCAGCGCCACCGGGCGCATCGCGCGGGTCGACCTGCCCGACGGTCCCGGCGGGCCGCCGACCATCACCCCGCCCGCCCGCCGCAGCAAGCACGACGCGATCCGATCGACCATCGACACCACCAGCCGTGCCGAGATCGGGGCCGTCACCAGCCTCGGCCGCCTCATCCGCTTCACGCCCGTCGACCTGCCGATGCTGCCGCCGACCTCCGTGCAGCTCGGCGCCGGTGTCCGGGTCGGCGACTACCTCGCGC
>NZ_JBFUCL010000476.1:0-2076 GCF_056405255.1 Agromyces sp. P1_H4
CTTGCAAGCCAGCAACACATGCGAGAGGTTCCCCCATGCCACAAAGCAGCAGAACAGCCGCGCAGCGCCGCCGCCGTTCGATCGCCGCCGCCATCAGCGGCTTGGCGATCGGCGTCGCGGGTGTCAGCGCCGTCGCGCCTCCCGCGGCCGCCGACCCGGCCGATGGGGGAGGTGCTCCGCCTGCGGCATCCGGCACCTCCCCAGCTGCTGCCGCAGGCGGCACGCACACCGTGACCCTCATCACGGGCGACCGCGTGAAGGTCACCGACCTGCCCGACGGCACGCACACCGTCGACGTCGACACCGCGGTGCCCGGCGCGGCCGTGCAGACCGTCGAGGTCGACGGCGACCTCAGCGTGCTGCCGCAGTCCGCGATGCCGTACCTCGCGGCCGGCGTCGTCGATCGCGACCTCTTCAACGTCTCGCAGCTCATCGAATACGGCTACGACGACGCGTCCGTCAGCGCGACGCCCGTCATCCTCGAGTACGCCGACGGCCCCGCGGCGTTCAGCGCGCCGCTGCCCGGCGTCGAGATCGGCTCGACCCTCGAGAGCATCGGCGGCGCTGCGGCGACCGCCGACCACGCGTCTGCGGCCTCGACGTGGAGCGCCCTCACCGCGGCATCCGGTGCCTCGACCTTCAGCAGCGAGGTCTCGCTCGGCGGCGGCATCGAGGCCATCCACCTCGACGGCAAGGTGCAGGCCACGCTCGACAGCTCCGTGCCCTGGATCGGCGCGCCCGCGGCCTGGGAGGCCGGCTACACCGGCGCCGGCGTCACCGTCGCCGTGCTCGACACCGGCTACGACGACACCCACCCCGACCTCGCCGGCCGGGTGCTCGCCGCCGAGTCGAAGAGCTTCGTGCCCGGCGAGGACGACCCCGCCTCCGACCCGCATGGGCACGGCACGCACGTCGCCTCCACGATCGCCGGCACCGGCGCGGCCAGCGACGGTGCCAACCGCGGCGTCGCCGACGGCGCCGACCTGCTCGTGGGCAAGGTGCTCGGTGCCGACGGCTCCGGCCAGGACTCGTGGATCATCGAGGCCATGCAGTGGGCCGGCGAGCACGCCGACATCGTGTCGATGAGCCTCGGTTCCTCCGAACCGTCCGACGGAAACGACGTCATGTCCGAGGCGCTCAACACGATCGCCGAGCAGACGGGCGCCCTCTTCGTGGTCGCCGCAGGCAACAACGGCGCGCCCGAGGCGATCGGCGCGCCCGGCGCGGCAGCCGAGGCGCTCACCGTGGCGTCCGTCGCCGACCCGACGGGCGCCCTCTCGTACTTCTCCAACCAGGGCCCGCTCGCCTTCTCGGGGGCGCTCAAGCCCGAGCTCGCCGGCCCCGGCGAGGACGTCACCGCCGCCCGCTCGGCCGACAGCCCCGGTGAGGGCTCGTACGTCGCGATGAGCGGCACGTCGATGGCGACGCCGCATGTCGCCGGCGCCGCCGCCCTGCTGAAGCAGCAGCACCCCGAGTACACGGCCGACCAACTGCGCGCCGCGCTGCTCAGCACGGCGAAGGACGTCGGGCTCCGCTCGTACGAGGCCGGTTCCGGCGTCGTCGACCTCGAGACCGCGATCGACGCGCCCGTGATCGCGTCGGGGTCGGGCGACTTCGGCATGCTCGCCTGGGGCGAGGAGCCCGAGCTGGTCACGCGCACCATCGACTACACGAACCGCAGCGCCGACGAGGTCGTCCTCGACCTCGACGCGTCATTCGACGGCGCGCCCGACGGCGTGCTCACCATGGCAGACGACCAGCTCACGATCCCGGCCGGCGAGACCCGCTCGGTCGAGCTCACCGTCGACCCGTCGAAGGTCGAGACCGGCACGCAGCTGTCGGGCGCCCTGGTCGCGAGCCTTGACGGCACCGCCGTCGCACGCACCGCCCTCGGCACCATCGCGGAGCAGGAGCGCTACGACCTCACCATCACGGCCACCGGCTTCGACGGCGAGCCCGTCGAGACCTACGCGGTGCTCTACGACGTCGCCAACGACTGGTACGAGCCGATCGCCGTGAGCGGCGAGACCACCATGCGCCTTCCCGACGGCGAGTACGCCGTCGTCGCCTACATGA
>NZ_JBFUCL010000477.1:0-2060 GCF_056405255.1 Agromyces sp. P1_H4
CATCCGTCGTGCTCGACCCGGCGGCGCTCGACGGCGTCGCCGCGAGCCGCGCGATCGTCGAGGGCCTCGCCGCCGATCCCGAGCCGCACTACGGCATCTCGACCGGGTTCGGCGCGCTCGCCACGACCTTCATCGCCGAGGACCGCCGCGCCCAGCTGCAGGCGAGCCTCGTGCGCTCGCACGCCGCGGGCTCGGGCGCCGAGGTCGAGCGCGAGGTCGTGCGCGCGCTCATGCTGCTGCGCCTCTCCACCCTCATGACCGGCCGCACCGGCGTGYGCCGCGTGACGGCCGAGACCTACGCGGCGATCCTCAACGCGGGCATCACGCCCATCGTGCGCGAGTACGGCTCGCTCGGCTGCTCGGGCGACCTCGCGCCGCTGTCGCACTGCGCCCTCGTCGCGATGGGCGAGGGCGAGGTGCGCGACGCGCAGGGCGAGGCGACGGATGCCGCGAGCGCGCTGTCGGCGGCCGGCATCGCACCGCTCCGCCTCGCCGAGAAGGAGGGCCTCGCCCTCATCAACGGCACCGACGGCATGCTGGGGATGCTCGCCCTCGCGATCGACGACCTGCGGATGCTGCTGACCACCGCCGACGTCGCCGCGGCGATGAGCGTCGAGGGGCTCATGGGCACCGACGCGGTGTTCGCCGCCGACCTGCACGCCCTGCGCCCGCAGCGCGGGCAGGCGGTGTCCGCGTCGAACCTCCGTCGCCTGCTCGCGGGCTCGCCGATCGTCGCGAGCCACAAAGGCCCCGAATGCACCCGGGTGCAGGACGCCTACTCGCTGCGCTGCGCGCCCCAGGTGCACGGAGCGGCCCGCGACACGCTCGCGCACGCGGCATCCGTCGCCGGGGCCGAACTCGCGAGCGCCGTCGACAACCCCGTGCTGACCCTCGACGGCCGCGTCGAGTCGAACGGCAACTTCCACGGCGCCCCGGTCGGGTACGTGCTCGACTTCCTCGCGATCGCGGTGGCGGATGTCGCCTCGATGAGCGAGCGTCGCACCGACCGGTTCCTCGACCGCGCCCGCAACCAGGGCCTGCCTCCCTTCCTCGCACACGAGGTCGGCGTGGACTCGGGCCTCATGATCGCGCAGTACACCGCGGCGGGCATCGTGTCGGAGCTGAAGCGGCTCGCCGTGCCGGCATCCGTCGACTCGATCCCGTCGTCGGCGATGCAGGAGGACCACGTGTCGATGGGCTGGGCCGCCGCGCGCAAGCTGCGCCGCGCGATCGACGGGCTCACCCGGGTGCTCGCGATCGAGGTCATGACCGCCGCCCGAGGGCTGGCGCTGCGCGCGCCGCTCGAGCCTGGCGCGGCCACCCGCGGCGTCGTGGCCCTGGCCGCCGGGGTGGGTGCGGTGCCCGGCGCCGACCGCTTCCTCTCCCCCGAGATCGAGGCGCTCACGGCTCTCGTGGCGTCGGGCACGGTCGTCGCGCGGGCCTCGGAGGCGACCGGCGCGCTCGACTGAAACGTGCGAAAAGGTTCTTCCGGGGTGATCAGGACGTCCCCCCGACTGGGGCAGGCCCGAAGGGGCAGAACGGTTGTCTCCCTCCCGCCTCGATGACAGACTGGACGGCAGCGGCCTCGGCCGTGACCCGAACGGAACCACATGACGCAACGCTGCACGGACTTCGGCGAGGATCGCCCCTGGTACGCCCGGGGCGCGCGTCGTGGTGGCGTCGCCCTCGCGGCGGCCACCGTCGTCGTCATGTTCGGCGCGTTCGGCGCGGCCCCCGCCTACGCGGAAGAGACCCCGCCCCCCGAGACCTCGGAGAGCACGTCGTCTGATGCCACGGCGACCGAGACGCCGGCGCCGACCCCGCCCGCGACCGACGAGGCCACCGACCCTCCGTCGACCGACGAGCCGAGCGACCCCGGGGCGACCGAGGAGCCCGCTCCGCCGACGGAGACGCCGGCGCCGACCCCCGATCCGACGCCCACTCCGACGCCCACTCCGGATCCGACGCCGACGCCCACGCCCGACCCGACGCCGACCCCTGAGCCCACCGAGCCTCCGGCCACCGGCGAGCCGACGCCGCCGCCTGGCACGGAGGCGCCC
>NZ_JBFUCL010000478.1:0-2037 GCF_056405255.1 Agromyces sp. P1_H4
GCTCACGCAGTACGCGCTCCGGTCGTCCGAGCGAAACGCCCTCGCACTCGCCCAGTACGCCAGGTACGTCGAGCTCGCCGAGCGCTCCCTCGAGCTGGCGGCCRACGTCGCCGAGATCGACTGGCGGCTGCCGGTCCGCGACGTGGCGCGCGTCCTCGTGGCGTTCACCGACGGACTCACCCTCACCTGGCTCGTCGATCGCGACGACGATGCCGCCCGGGCGGTCGCACGTGCGGCCGCCGATGCCCTCTCGAGAATGGCCGACCCCCGATGACGAGCCTCGACCCCGCCCCGCCCACCCCGGGGCATCCCGCGAGCGACCGGCAGCCGCTCGCCGCGCTCGCCGAACCGGTGCGCCGCGTCTCGGCCGGCTGGATCGGTGCCTTCGCGACCGTGTGGCTCGGCGTCTGGATGGCGCAGCTCACCCCGGTGCAGCTCCTGCTGCCCGCGCAGATCGACGCGGTGCTGCACCCCGAGGACTGGGTCGACAGCGTGGTGGCCTTCGGCACCATCTCGGGCGTCGCGGCGGTCGCCACGATCATCGCCTACCCGCTGACGGGCGCCCTCTCCGACCGCACCACGTCGCGGTTCGGGCGGCGGCGTCCGTGGATCGTCGTCGGCGCGCTCGTGTTCGCGCTGTCGCTCGTCGCGCTCGGGCTCCAGACCGAGATCTGGGCGATCGGGGCCGCGTGGGTCGCGGCATCCGTCGGCTTCTGCATCATGACGGCCGCGTTGACGGCGACCATCTCCGACCAGGTGCCGGTGAACCAGCGCGGGTTCGTGTCGGGCTGGATGTCGGCGCCGCAGGCGGTCGGCATCATCGTCGGCCTCCTGCTCGTGACCGAACTCGTCACCGACCAGTCCCTGGGCTACCTCCTGCTCGCGGTGATCCTCCTCGTGCTCGCGGTGCCGTTCCTGCTCCGCCATGACCAGCCGCTCGCGGCCGCGGAGCGTCGCCGGGTCACCGCGAAGGGCATCCTCGCCGGCTTCTGGATCAGCCCGCGCAAGTACCCCGACTTCGGCTGGACCCTGCTCAGCCGCGTGCTCGTGTCGGTCGGCAACGCGCTCGGCACGAGCCTCCTGCTGTACTTCCTGATGTTCCAGCTCGACGATCCGCACGCCGAGGACGACCTCATCGTGCTCACGCTCATCTACATGGTGTTCGTGATCCTCGCGTCGCTGCTGCTGGGGCGCCTCTCCGACCGCCTGGGCCGCCGCAAGGCGTTCGTGTTCCTCGCCTCGGGGCTCCAGGGCGTCGCGGCGCTGCTCCTCGCCTGCTTCCCCGACCTCACGGTCGCGATGGTCGCCGCCGGCATCCTCGGGCTCGGGTACGGCTGCTTCCTCTCGGTCGACCAGGCCCTCGCCACCCAGGTGCTGCCCGACGCCGCCTCGCGCGGCAAGGACCTCGGCATCATGAACATCGCCACGGCGGTGCCGCAGGCCGTCGGGCCGCTCATCGGCGCCGCGGCCGTGGTCGCCACCGGGTCCTTCGTGCTCGTCTTCGTGCTCGGCGCGATCTTCGCGTTCGCCGGGGCGCTCGCGGTCTCGCGCGTCAGGAGCGTGCGCTGATGACCCTCGACCTCGCCATGACGATCACGGGCACGGATGCCGCGCCCTGGCGTTCGCCCGAACGGTACTGGCCCGCCCTCAGCGCTGCCACCGCCGGGCTCGACGCACCCGTCGGCGCCCTCCACCTCGGGGCGCTGCGCCACAACGCGCACGACATGCTGCGCCGCGCGCACGGCACACCGATTCGCATCGCGTCGAAGTCCGTCCGCGTGCGCAGCGTCATCGAGGCGCTGCTGCGCCAGCCCGGCTACCGGGGGGTGCTCGCCTACACGCTCGCCGAGGCGCTGTGGCTCGCCGACACGGTCGACGACCTCGTCGTCGGCTATCCCACGGCGGAACGCGGCAGCATCCGTCGCCTCGCCGGCGACGCCGACCTCGCGAGCCGCGTCACCCTCATGGTCGACTCGCCCCAGCAGCTCGACCTCATCGACGCCGTGCTGCCGCCGTCGCAGCGCGAGGAGATCCGGG
>NZ_JBFUCL010000479.1:0-2022 GCF_056405255.1 Agromyces sp. P1_H4
GTCGACGACGAGCCGGCTGAGCCGCTGACGGTCGACCTCAACGTGCCGATGTACGCGGACTGGACCGACACCGGCCTCTGGTGCGAACCCGGCGAGGTGTTCGAGATCACGGTGACGGGCACGGCGTGGCACGACGCGAGCGCCGAGTCGCTCGTCGGCCCCGACGGCCTCACGGGTGGCGAGGTGCCCGAGGCGCGGGTGTACGCCGACGCGAACACGGCCTCGGTCATCGGCGGGTTCGACTCCATCCCCGAGATGTTCGCGGTCGGGTCCGGCACCACCTATACGTGCCATGCCGGCGGCCAGCTCTACCTCGGCATCAACGACACCAACCTCGACGGCAACAGCGGCGAGTTCCAGGCGACCGTCACGCTCTACGAGGAGTGACCGGCGCCACCGGGCTAGCATCGGGAGCACGCACTCATCGACGGAAGGTCGACATGCCCACCTCCGCAGAGCCCCGCGTGGCCCTCTACTTCGACTTCGACAACATCGTCATCTCGCGCTACGACCAGGTGCACGGCGAGGGCGCCTACCGCAAGGACACCTCGCGCGGGCGTGCGGTCAACCCGGGCACGCAGACCGCCGAACGCCTCGTCACGGCCACCGTCGACATCGACGCGGTGCTCGACTTCGCGGCGACGTTCGGCACCATCGCGATCGCCCGCGCCTACGCCGACTGGTCGACCCCCGTGAACGCGAGCTACCGCGGGCAGCTCATCGACCGTGCCGTCGACCTGGTGCAGCTGTTCCCGCTCTCGGCGACGAAGAACGGTGCCGACATCCGCCTCGCCGTCGACGCCGTCGAGGACATGTTCCGCATCGACGACCTCTCGCACATCGTCATCGTCGCGGGCGACTCCGACTATGTGGCGCTCGCGCAGAAGGCCAAGCGCCTCGGCCGCTACGTCGTCGGCATCGGCGTGGCCGGCGGCACGAGCCGGGCGCTCACCGCGTCGTGCGACGAGTACGCCGACTACGATGCGCTGCTGACGACGGATGCCGCGGTCGAGGAGGACGAGGAGGTCGCCGTCGCGGCGCCTACGACGTCGGCAGGACGCCGCGGCTCCGCGGAACCGGCCGCCGCGACTGCCGCGGAGCCGGCTGCGGCATCCGCTCCCGAGGCGCCCAAGACGCGTCGTGCGAGCCGGGGCGGCGGCAAGGCGAAGGCGACGGATGCCGCGGGGCCGGCCACCGCGGCCGAGACCGAGGCCACGACCGACGCCGACCTCGCGGCTGCAGCACCCGCGGGGCGTTCGGGCGGTGCACCCGCCGTGCACTTCTCCGACGGCACGCAGCCCGAGCCGACCTCGGGAACCCGCAACCCGGGCCGCTTGATCCTCAAGGCGCTCGAGCTGCTGCGCGCGAAGAACGACGAGGAGTGGCAGCCCTCGGGCGCCGTCAAGAACCAGATGCTGCGCATGGACCCGTCGTTCCAGGAGCGCAGGCTCGGCTTCGGCTCGTTCAGCGACTTCGTGAAGTCGCGCGGCGGCGTGGTGGAGCTCGACGAGGCCGGCAACCGCATCCGGATCCGCCCGAAGAAGGGCTGAGCCGCCGCTTCGCACCGCGGCTGGCCACCCGCGGCGACCGGGGGGCGCTGGGCTAGGCGCCGACTCCGGTCGCGTTCGAACCCGGATCGTCCTCCGTGTCGCGGTCGAGCGCACCCTCGCTCGCGTCGGGAACCCCGGGGACCTCACCGTCCTCGGTGGGCGGCGGCTGGATGTTGTACGACGATTGGTCGTCGGGCGCCGTGTCGGTGCGGTCGTCGCCATCGCGGCGGTTCGGCTGGGCCGAGGCGTCGTCGGCGCCCTCGGCCGGCTGCTCGGGGTGCTCCCGCGAGGTGGGCGTGTTGATATCGGACATCTGCTCCTCCTGTCTCGGCGACCGCCCGGGTCGATCGAGGTCGGCGGCGATCGCGTGCGAGCCAGTCTGGGTCATCGCACGGTTGCTCGGCAGGGGCTTGCGCACCTCGAGCCTCGCCGCCCACGCCGATGTGGTCTGACCACATCTGCTACTGTGGTC
>NZ_JBFUCL010000480.1:0-2017 GCF_056405255.1 Agromyces sp. P1_H4
CTCGTGGCCGACCAGGCCGCGCCCGCCGGTGCACCCGCGCCTCCCGCAGCGGGGGCCACGGGGTCGGCCGGGAGCGAGCCCACGCGGCATCCGCCCACCGCGTCACCCCAGGACGAGGACGCCCCGATCCGCCAGCAGCAGCAACAGCAACAGCAGGCGAGACGGATGCCGCGGCATCCGCTGCCCGACGGAGGAGCCCGGTCATGCCCATGCTGAGCCGCATCGCCGAGTCGCTGTTCTGGATCGGCCGATACATCGAGCGCAGCGACGGCACCGCACGCATCCTCGACGTGCACCTGCAACTGCTGCTCGAGGACCCCTGGATCGACGAGGACACGGCCTGCCGCTCGCTGCTGTCGGTCATGGGCAGCGAGGCCGACCCCGCCGTGGCGCTCGGCCGCGACGACGTCATCATGCTGCTCGCGGTCGACCGCACGCACCCGGCGTCGATCGCGCACTCGATCGCTTCGGCCCGCGAGAACGCCCGCCGCGCCCGCGAGATCGTCTCGACCGAGCTGTGGGAGGCCCTGAACCAGACGAACGCACGGATGCCGCGACGCGTCGCCTCCGACAAGACGCACGAGTTCTTCCGTTGGGTGCGCGACCGCTCGGCGCTCGCCATCGGCGTCGTGGACTCGGCGACGAGCCGCGACGAGGCGTGGCACTTCTTCTCGCTCGGCCGGGCGATCGAGCGCGCGGACATGACGGCGCGGCTGCTCGCGACGCGATCGCTCACCGAGGCGAGCGGGCCGAGCTGGACGACGATCCTGCGAAGCTGCGGCGGCTACGAGGCCTACCTGCGGAGCTACCGCGGCGTGCCGTCGAGCCAGTCGGCGGCGGAGTTCCTGCTGCTCGACCGGCTGTTCCCGCGGTCGATCATCTCGAGCGTCATCCGCGCCGAGGAGTCGCTGCGCGAGATCGACCCGCGGGCGGGACGCGTCGGCGTCACGGACCCGTCGCGGCGGCTGCTCGGGCAGATCCGCTCCGAGCTCGAGTACCGCCCGATCGCCGACATCCTCACCGACCTGTCGGGGCACATGGAGCACGTGCAGGCCGTCACGTCCTCGGCGAGCGAGGCCATCCGGCAGCGCTACTTCCCGGCGAGCGTCGCGCCGGTCTGGATCGGGGAGGTCTCGTGAGCCGCATCCGCATCGTGCACCGCACGGGGTTCTCCTACGAGGAGCCCGCCACGGCGTCGTACAACGAGGCGCGCATGCTGCCCCACTCGGGCGGCGAGCAGTTCGTGCTGCAGGCCGGACTCGACATCCGGCCCGGCGCGACGCAGCACTCCTACCTCGACTACTGGGGCACGCGGGTGTCGACCTTCGAGGTGCTCACGCCGCACCGCGAGCTCTCGGTGACGGCGACGAGCCTCGTGGAGGTGCGCCCGTCGCCCGTGCCCGGCAGCGAGCTCGAGTGGGACGAGCTGCGGGCGGCGTCCACGTCGACGGTCGGCCTCGTCGAGGCGTCCACCACGTCGGCGTCCACCGTGCCGCCCGACGAGGTCGCCGCGCTCGCTGCCGACATCGCCGCAGAGGGGGCGCCCGTCGGCGAGACGGCGCTTGAGATCTGCCGCGCCGTCGGCTCCTCGATGGAGTACATGCGCGGCGTCACCGGGGTGCACTCGACCGCCGCCGAGGCGTGGGACGAGCGCAAGGGCGTCTGCCAGGACATCGCGCACGTCGCGCTCGGCGCGCTGCGGTCGGTCGGCATTCCCGCGCGGTACGTGTCGGGGTACCTGCATCCGGATGCCGGCGCCGCCGTCGGCGAGACCGTGATCGGCGAGTCGCACGCGTGGGTCGAGTGGTTCGCGGGGGAGTGGCGAGGCTACGACCCCACGAACCTGGCCGAGGTCGGCGAGCTCCACGTGCTCGTCGGCCGCGGCCGCGACTACAGCGACGTGCCGCCGTTGCGCGGCGTCTACGCCGGCCCGGGCGCCTCCGAGCTGTTCGTCAGCGTCGAGGTGACGCGGGTCGCATGAGCGTCGAGGAACGAGGCCCGGCCACGGCCGAGGGCC
>NZ_JBFUCL010000481.1:0-2017 GCF_056405255.1 Agromyces sp. P1_H4
GGCTTGTGCTCGGCGTGGGGAATCGTCGACGCCGCGATCTGCGCGAGGGCGTGCTTCACGTCCTCGGTGATCGCGTGGGTGCCGGTGTGCGCCTTGGGCTCGGTCGAGGCGGGAGCGGGGGCCTGGTTGCCGCCGCTGCCATTCCCGTTGCCGCCGTTGCCGCCTCGGCCACGGCTGCGCCCGCCGCGCTCGACCTGCTGGGGAACGCGGTGCTTCACGATCGGCTCGTGGTGCACGATGATGCCGCGGCCGGCGCAGACCTCGCACGGCTCGGAGAAGGACTCGAGCAGCCCGAGGCCGAGCTTCTTGCGCGTCATCTGCACGAGGCCGAGGGAGGTGACCTCCGCGACCTGGTGCTTGGTGCGGTCGCGGGACAGGCACTCGACGAGCCGGCGCAGCACGAGGTCGCGGTTGGACTCGAGCACCATGTCGATGAAGTCGACCACGATGATRCCGCCGATGTCGCGGAGCCGCAGCTGCCGGACGATCTCCTCGGCCGCCTCGAGGTTGTTCTTCGTGACGGTCTCCTCGAGGTTGCCGCCGGAGCCGACGAACTTGCCCGTGTTCACGTCGACGACCGTCATGGCCTCGGTGCGGTCGATGACCAGCGAGCCGCCCGACGGCAGCCACACCTTGCGGTCGAGGGCCTTCTCGATCTGCTCCGAGATGCGGAACTCGTCGAACGCGTCGCGCTCGCCCGTGTAGGCCTCGACGCGCTCGAGCAGGTCGGGCGCCACGGCGCGCAGATAACGCTCGATGGTCTCGCGCGCCTCGTCGCCGGCGATGATCATCTTCTGGAAGTCCTCGTTGAAGACGTCGCGGACGATCTTGATGAGCAGGTCGGGCTCGGAGTGCAGGAGCGCCGGCGCCTGGACCTTCTCGAGCTGCGTCGAGATGTCGGCCCACTGGGCGATGAGGCGGTTCACGTCGAGCGTGAGCTGCTCCTCGGTGGCGCCCTCGGCGGCCGTGCGCACGATGACGCCGACGTTGTCGGGGAGCACGTCCTTCAGGATCTTCTTCAGGCGCGCGCGCTCGGTGTCGGGGAGCTTGCGGCTGATGCCGTTCATCGAGCCGTTCGGCACGTACACGAGGTAGCGGCCGGGCAGCGAGACCTGGCTGGTGAGTCGCGCACCCTTGTGGCCCACGGGGTCCTTCGTGACCTGCACGAGCACGCGATCGCCGGGCTTCAGCGCCAGCTCGATGCGGCGGGGCTGGTTCTTCTCGCCGTTCTCGGCGGCGGCGTCCCAGTCGACCTCGCCCGAGTACAGCACGGCGTTGCGGCCGCGGCCGATGTCGACGAAGGCGGCCTCCATGCTGGGCAGCACGTTCTGCACGCGGCCGAGGTAGACGTTGCCGATGAGCGACGCCTCCTGGTTGCGGGCGACGTAGTGCTCGACGAGCACGCCGTCCTCGAGGACGCCGATCTGGATCCGGCCGCCCTTCTCGCGAACGATCATCTGGCGGTCGACCGACTCCCGGCGAGCGAGGAACTCGGCCTCGGTGATGACCGCGCGGCGACGGCCCGCGTCGCGTCCGTCACGCCGACGCTGCTTCTTCGCCTCGAGCCGGGTGGAGCCCTTGACCTTCTGCGGCTCCGTGATGAGCTCGGGCTCGCGGGGCTTGCGCACCTTGACGACCGTGTTGCTGGGCTCGTCGCCCGCTGGGCGGCCCTCCTCGCCGCTGCGGCGGCGGGTGCGGCGGCGCACGCTCGACGGCTCGTCGGCGGGCGCTCCGTCCTCGCGGTCGTCGCGCTCGGGACGCTCGCTCGGCACCAGCACGGGCGGCGCGTGGAAGATGAGCGAGGTGGTCGTGAGGGTGGCCGGGATCGGCGACGCCGGGACCGGTGCCTCGGCCTCGGCAGCCGCGACCTCGGCGGACTCGTCGGTCGACGGCGCAGCGGCGTCGGTCACGGCTGCACCCGCGGCATCCGCCGAGCTCGCCGGCGCACCCGCATCGGGCGCCGAACCGGCCACCGGGGCCGCATCGGCCGCGGATGCCGCGTCGAGCGGCTCTGGCG
>NZ_JBFUCL010000482.1:0-1986 GCF_056405255.1 Agromyces sp. P1_H4
GAGTGCGAGGGCGAACGCGCCGGCGCCGCCGCCGGTCTGGTCCTTCACGGCGAACGGCAGGAGCACCTCGATCGGCCCCATGATGAGGAAGACCAGGACGATCGAGAACACGAGCGTGGCGAACAGCCATCGGGTGCGCAGCAGGTAGGCGAACCCGTCGCGCAGGTCGATGAACGACTGGCGCACCGGATGCACCTTCACTTCGTCGAGGTCGCGGCGCACGGGCGTCGTGCGCATCACGGCGAGCACGATCGCGGCGACCACCTGCAGCACGGCGACCGCAGCGAACGCGAGCCACGGCGCCTGCACGGCGATGAGCAGGCTCGCGAGCGCAGGGCCGGCCGCCTGCATCACCGCCGGGCGCAGCACGCCCTCGATGCCGTTCGCCGCGAGCAGCTGCCCGGCCGGCAGGATCGCCGGCAGCCACGCGGAGTACGCCGGGTAGAAGAAGCCGTCGGCGAGGCCGAGCACGAACGAGAGCACGGCGATGTGCCAGACCTCGATCACCCCGGTCGCCGCGAGCACCGCGGCGACGGCGAACGCGAGCCCGCGGACGATCTCGACGACGATGAGGATGCGCCGCTGCGGGATGCGGTCGGCCGCGACGCCGCCGATGAGCACGGCGAGCACCAGGCCCAGGCTCGACCCGACCGCCACGTACGACAGGTCGATGGGCGAACCGCCGAGCTCGACGACTTGCCACACGGAGGCGACGAGCCACGCTCCGGCCGACAGCAGCGACGCGGCGAGCGCCGCGACGAGCAGGCGGTACTGGCCCGACGAGAACGGGCGGAGGGCGCGCGGCAGCGTGGTCGCGTCGGTCATCGGCCCATTCTCGCGTGCGCCGCGGACATCCGCCCGCGGCATCCGGTCAGCGGTCGGTCTTGTCGAGCCATTTCTCGACGTGGTGATCGGCGACGATGCGGCGGATCGTGCCCGACCGACCGCGCAGCACGATGCTCTCGGTGCGGATGATCGGCCCCTTGCGCCGCACGCCGTCGACGAGCTCGCCGTCGGTCACGCCGGTCGCGACGAAGAACGTGTTGTCGCTGCGCACGAGGTCGTCGAGCTCGTAGACCTGGTCGCAGTCGAGCCCTGCCGCCTCGCCGCGCGCCCGCTCGGCGTCGTCCTTCGGGGCGAGCCGGCCCTGCATGAACCCGCCGAGCGCCTTGATCGCGCACGCCGTGGTGATGCCCTCTGGGCTGCCGCCGACGCCGACGCACATGTCGATGCGCGACTCGTAGCGCGCGGCGTTGATGCCGCCCGCGACGTCGCCGTCGCTGATGAGGCGCGTGCCGGCGCCGGCCGCGCGGATGTCGGCGATGAGCTGCTCGTGGCGGGGACGGTTGAGCACGGCGACGCGGAGCTCGCCGACCTCCTTGCCCTTCGCCGCGGCGAGCGCGCGCAGGTTCTCGCCGATGGGGTTCCGGATGTCGACGACGCCGATGCCCGAGGCATCCGTCACGATCTTGTCCATGTAGAAGACGGATGACGCGTCGAGCATCGTGCCGCGGTCGGCCACCGCGATGACCGAGAGCGCGTTCTGGCGGCCCGCGGCGGTGAGCGAGGTGCCGTCGATCGGGTCGACCGCGATGTCGCAGGCGGGGCCACGGCCGTTGCCGACCCGCTCGCCGTTGAAGAGCATGGGGGCCGCGTCCTTCTCGCCCTCGCCGATAACGACGACGCCGTCGAAGTTGACGGTGCCGAGGAAGGCGCGCATGGCGTCGACGGCGGCTCCGTCGGCGGCGAGCTTGTCGCCGCGTCCGATCCAGGGGGACGAGCGGATCGCGGCCGCCTCGGTCGCTCGCACCAGCTCGAGCGCGATGTTGCGGTCGGGGTGCAGGAACAGGGTTGCCGTATCGGTGCTCACCATGGAGGGTCCTCCCGGACGCTGTGTCATCGGCCCCGGCGATCGGGGCCGTCGCGCGGGCAGGGTGACGCCCGCGCTCCAAGCCTAGGGATCCGGCGTCGTCGCCGTGATGGATT
>NZ_JBFUCL010000483.1:0-1977 GCF_056405255.1 Agromyces sp. P1_H4
GGCCGGCCCCCTCGAGCAGGGCGACGAGCGCCGCATCGTCGGGCGCGGCATCCGTCACCTTCGGCGACGACCGCCGGGCGAGGGCCGCGTCGAGCACCGACGCCACCCCTCAGGACTCCGCGGTGAAGTCGAGGGCGATCGAGTTCATGCAGTAGCGGTCGCCGGTCGGCGTGCYGAATCCGTCGGGGAAGACGTGACCGAGGTGCGAGCCGCAGGCGGCGCAGCGCACCTCGGTGCGCACCATGCCGAGGGAGGTGTCCTCGATGAGCTGCACGGCCTCGGGCCGCACCGACTCATAGAAGCTGGGCCAGCCGCAGCCGGAGTCGAACTTGGTGCCGCTCTTGAAGAGCTCGGCTCCGCAGGCGGCGCACGCGTACACGCCCGCTCGCTCCTCGTCGAGCAACTCACCCGTCCACGGGCGCTCCGTCGCGGCCTCGCGCAGCACGGAGTAGCGCTCCTCGCCGAGCTCCGCGCGCCATTCCTCGTCGCTCTTGTTCACGCGGTACTCCACGCGTGCTCCTTCCGGTCGGGTGCCATGATGGCAGGCACCAATGCTCGCAGGTCTTCCTGCACGAGGTGCAACGCGTGACGGATGCCCCGTGTTCCGGGCGCCCGGGATGCACACGCCGCGGTCGCTCGGCGTGCGCACGGCGGCGGTTCCCTAGGATGTGCTGCAACGGCGAGCGGCCGTGAGCGACGGGAGGACCCATGGGCGTTGAGCACGTGCCCTCCCGCGGCGACGGCGACGCCGTGCTCGACGACCGGGCGATCCGCGTGCTGGCCTTCGAGGGCCGTGCGTGGCAGCAGCCGGGCCTCAAGGCGCAGGCCATCCGCGACGAGTTCGGCATCTCCGCCGCCCGGTACTATCGGATCCTCGGAGAGCTCATCGATTCACCCGCTGCGCTCCGTCACGACCCGATGCTCGTCAAGCGCCTGCAACGGATGCGTGAGGCGCGCGCAGCGATGCGAGCCCGTCGCTCGCTCTCGATCGGCCGCGCGCTCGACTGAGCGCGGCCCCGACCCCGACGACTGGACCTCATGGCGCAGAAGTTCCCCCGCGATCGTTTCGACTCCATCCCGCACGGCATCGAGCGGGTCGGAGCGCACCGCGCGCCCGCGCGGCGCGGCGCCGGCTGGGTGGCGTTCGGCTGGGCCGCGCTCGTCACCGTCGTGCTCGTCGCGGTCGGCATCGGCGGCGTCGTGCTCTTCAACGACCGGCTGAACTTCGGCGACACCGGCGTGGCCACGCCCACGCCCACCCCCGCGGTGACCGCGCCGCCGACGGTCGCTCCCGACATCCCCGTCACGGTGCTGAACGGCACGACGACCGCCGGCCTCGCCGCTCGTGCCGGCGAGACGTTGACGGCCGCGGGCATCCCCGTCGGCACGACCGCCAACGCGAGTGAGAACGACCTGACCGAGACGGTCGTCTACTACGCCACCGCCGATCTGGAGGGCGCCGCTCGCGGTGTCGCCGCCGCCATCCCCGAGGCCGACGTGCGGCTCTCCGAGCAGTTCGCCCAGATCGGCACCCCGCTCGTGCTCGTGGTCGGATCCGACTACGCGACCGCCACCGGCGGGTGATCCGCAGCGAATCGTTGCCATTCCGCGACATTTTCTTGCGCCGAACCCCTTGTGCCGCGAAACCACGTCGTTAGTATCTGGAATTGGTCGCTCTCTCCCGTGTCCCGACCCGGCGCCGCTTCGGTGCCATGCCGGCACGTTCCGAGGGCCCCGGTACAGGCGACAGGCACGTGCTGATCGACGAACGGCAACATGGGAGCAACGCATGGCGAACGGAACCGTGAAGTGGTTCAACGCTGAAAAGGGTTATGGATTCATCACCGTCGACGACGGGGGCCAGGACGTGTTCGTCCACTACTCCGCGATCGACATGTCCGGCTACAAGGTGCTCGAAGAGGGCCAGCAGGTCGTCTTCGAGGTCGGCACGGGGTCCAAGGGGCCGCAGGCCGAGGG
>NZ_JBFUCL010000484.1:0-1972 GCF_056405255.1 Agromyces sp. P1_H4
CCCGTCGACGTCATCGTTACCACACCCGGAGGGCCGAGCAACGCGCTGCCGTTCACGTACGTGCCGGCACCGAGCCTGATCGCGCTGACGCCCGATGAGGGTCCGGCCGCGGGTGGCACGCTCGTGTCGATCACGGGTACGAACATCGGCGGTGCGACCGCCGTGACGATCGACGGGGCATCCGTGCCGTTCACCCAGGTGAGCGCCACCGAGGTCACGTTCGTGACGCCGCCGCACCTGCCCGGGCCGGTCGACGTGACTGTCACGACCCCCGGCGGGACCAGCGGGCCGCTCCCGTTCACGTTCGTGCCGGCCCCGGCGCTGACCGCGCTGACGCCCGATGAGGGTCCCGTCGCCGGCGGGACGCCGGTGACRATCACCGGGACCGATCTGGCCGGCGCGACGGCAGTGACGGTCGACGGGGCACCCGTGCTGTTCACGCAGGTCAGCGACACCGAGATCACGTTCACGACCTCGGCGCACGCTGCCGGTCCCGTCGACGTCATCGTTACCACACCCGGAGGGCCGAGCAACGCGCTGCCGTTCACGTACGTGCCGGCTCCCGCGTTGACGACGCTGACGCCCGACGAGGGGCCGACCGTCGGCGGCACGATCGTGACGATCACCGGCACGGCGCTCGCCGATGCGACGCAGGTGACGATCGACGGGACATCCGTGCCGTTCACCCAGGTGAGCGACACGGAGATCGCGTTCGTGACGCCGCCGCACGCCGCGGGTCCGGTCGACGTGATCGTCACCACGCCCGGTGGCACGAGCAACCCGCTGCCGTTCACCTACGTGCCGGCTCCGGCGCTTACCTCGCTGACGCCCGATGAGGGTCCGGTCGCCGGCGGCACGCCGGTCACGATTACGGGCACGAATCTCGCGGGTGCGACGGAGGTGACGGTCGACGGGGCATCCGTGCCGTTCACACAGGTCAGCGACACCGAGATCACGTTCACCACCCCGCCGCACGCGGCCGGTCCGGTCGACGTGATCGTGGAGACGCCCGGCGGCCCGAGCAACGCCCTGCCGTTCACGTTCGTGCCGGCTCCGGTGCTGACGGCGCTCACGCCTGATGAGGGTCCGGTCGCCGGCGGCACGCCCGTGACGATCAACGGCACGGACATGGCCGGCGCGACCGAGGTGACGATCGACGGGACATCCGTGCCGTTCATCCAGGTGAGTGACACGGAGATCACCTTCACCACGCCGGCACACGCCGCCGGCCCCGTGGACGTGGTCGTGACGACGCCGGGCGGCGACAGCAACGCGCTGCCGTTCACGTACGTGCCGGCCCCGGTGCTGACGGCGCTCTCGCCGGCCGATGGTCCGGAGACCGGCGGCACCGAGGTCACCATCACCGGCACCGACCTCGGCGGCGCGACCAGCGTCACAGTCGACGGCGAGGAGGTCGACTTCACGGTCGTGGATGACACGACGATCACCATTGTGACGCCGCCGCACGCCGCCGGCCCCGTCGACGTGGTCGTCACCACCCCCGGCGGACCATCCGCGCCGCTCGTGTTCGAGTACACGCCCGTCACCACCATCGACGGGATCGAACCGGGCACGGGACCGGAGGCGGGCGGCACCCAGGTGACCATCACCGGGCACTGCTTCGCGGGGGCGACCGACGTGCGGTTCGGCGACGTGCCCGCGACGAGCTTCGAGGTCCTCGACGACACCTCGATCATCGCCGTCGCGCCGGCCGGAGTCGGGACGGTCGACGTCACGGTCGTCGGGTCCGCGGAGTGCGGCGACGCGACCGCCGAGGGCGGGTTCGTCTACACGCCCGTACCCAGCGCCCCGCCCGCTGCCGCTCCGGGCAGCGGCCAGGCCGGATCCACGTCGGGCATCGCCTCGACCGGATTCGACCCGACCCCGTGGCTCGGGGGTGCGCTCGTCGTGCTCCTCGCCGGGGCGCTCATGCTGCTCAGTCGCCGTCGGGGGGCGCGYGGCTGAGCATGGC
>NZ_JBFUCL010000485.1:0-1971 GCF_056405255.1 Agromyces sp. P1_H4
GCCCTGCGTGATGCAGTGCATCGGCACGTCATCGGGCGAGTCGAAGAACCGCGCGTTGTCGGCACGGGTCGGCTCGGTGAGGGTCTTCACCCGGGTCAGCGACGCGAGCGAGGACCCCGGCTCGTTGAACCCGATGTGCCCGGTGCGGCCGATCCCGAGGATCTGCAGGTCCACCCCGCCCGACGCGGTGATCGCCGCCTCGTAGTCGGCGCCGGCGTGCTCGATCGTCGCCGGGTCGCCGTTGGGCACCCGCACCAGCTCGGGCGTCAGCCCCAACGGCTCCACGACCTCGCGGGTGATCACGGCGCGGTAGCTCTCGGGATGCCCCGGGGGCAGCCCGACGTACTCGTCGAGCGCGAACCCGCGCACGCCGCGCACGTCGATCGACTCCTCGGCGATCCGCCGCGCCAGCGCACGGTAGCTCGCGAGCGGGGTGGACCCCGTCGCCAGGCCCAGCACGGCGTCGGGCTTGGAGCGGATCAGGTCGACGATGGCGCCGGCGACGAGGTCACCCGCGGCGTCCTCGTCGCGGACGATCACGACTTCAGCCATTGATGTTCTCCTACGAGGGCGGCGCCGACCGCGGCCGCCGGGAATCCGAGCGGGATGACCTGCACGCGCGACGGGAGGTCGAGGGATGCGAGGAACGCGGAGTCCGCGGCCCACCCGCTCAGGATACGGCGCGTTCCGGCGAGGAGCGGGTCGCCGAGCGCGGCGAGCCCTCCCCCGATGACCACGTCGTCCACGTCGGTCGTCAGCACGAGCAGGCGCACCGCCGACGCGACGCCGGTGAGGAACCGCTCCATCACGTCGATCGCGCGGTCGTCGCCGGCCTCGGCCGCGTCGAAGAGGTCGCGCGCCGGCAGCGGCCCGCCGGTGGGCCACACGCGTGCGATCGCCGAACCCGACGCGAGCGTCTCGAGGCAGCCGCGCTGGCCGCAGCTGCACACCACGCCCGCAGGGTCCACGGGGATGTGCCCGATCTCGCCGGCGACGCCGTGTCCGCCGCGCAGCAGGCGGCCATCGAGCACGACGCCCGCCGCCAGGCCGGTGCCCAGGTTCAGGTAGGCCATCGAGTGCGCGCGGATGCCGTCGGCCACGCCGAGGAGGTGATGGGCGCCGACGGCGGCGGCCTTCACGTCGTTCTCGACGCGCACCTCCACGCCGAGCCGGTCGGACAGGCGCGGGCCGAGGTCGAGCCCCTCGAGGCCGAGGTTGACGGCGTGGGCGACGCGTCCGGTCGCGCTGTCGACGGCGCCGGGGATCCCGATGCCGATCGAGGCGAACGACGCCGCATCGACGCCGGCGAGCTCGGTCATGCGCTCGACGGTGCGCAGCGCCGTGGCGACGACCGCCTCGGCGCCGAACCCGGTGGGCATGCGGAACTGGTCGCTCAGCTCGCCGTCGGCGCCGATCGCGACGGCGGCCGTCTTGGTGCCGCCGATGTCGATGCCGAGCCTCATGTCGCCTCCGCCGGGACGGCGTCGACGGGCTCGGCGGCGAGGCGCTCGGACACGAACGCGACGAGGGCCTCCCCCACGAGTCGCGACGCGCCGAACGTGGCGATGTCGACCACCGCACGGTCGTCCGACGGCCAGCCCAGGTCGACGGTCACCACGTCGTCGCGCACGGCGCGCAGGGCGGTGATGGCGTCCACGGCGAACGGATGCCGGTGCAGGTCCTTGCCCAGCACGAGCACAGGCCCCGGCAGGGACCGGGGATCGCTGAGYGACGTTCCGGCCGTGACAGCGACGACGTGCGCCGTGTCGAGCCAGGTCGGCTTCCCGGGGACGGACTCGACCGCGAAGGGGCCCCACGGCGCCACCCCGACGGCGATGTTCGCCACGGTGTCGACACGAACGACGGTGGCGATCCGGTCGACGGCGGCCAGGCGCCCGGACGCGGCATCCGACACCTCGAACGCGCCGGCGATGCGGGCGAGCTCGTCGCCCGAGTGCACGGGTTCGAGCG
>NZ_JBFUCL010000486.1:0-929 GCF_056405255.1 Agromyces sp. P1_H4
GATGTGGTCTGACCACATCTGCTACTGTGGTCGGACCACATCGGCGCGGCGGGAGGCGACGGCATGCACCACGAGGGCGGCACGCTGCACGACGCCGGTGCGCCCGCGGCATCCGAGGCACCACGCGCCTGGCAGGCGGTGCTCGAGCACGTCGAATCCCAGCTGCTCTCGGGCGAGCTGTCGCCCGGTGACCGGCTCCCCGGCGAGCGCGCCCTCTCGGCCGAGCTCGGCGTCGGCCGCTCGAGCGTGCGCGAGGCGCTCCGCGTGCTCGAGGTGCTCGGCCTCATCCGCACGMAGGCCGGCTCAGGGCCGACCTCCGGCGCCATCATCATCTCCACGCCCGGCGGCGCCATGGGATCGCTCATGCGGCTGCAGGTCGCGGCACGCGGATTCCCCGTCGCCGACATCGTGCGCACCCGCCTCATCCTCGAGTCGGCGGTGGCGGGCGACCTCGCGGCGGCCTTCGACCTCGCCGCGGCATCCGACCCGACCGTGGCCGAGCCCCAGGCGCCCGACACCCCCGACCTCGCCGCGGCCGAGGCCCTGCTCGACGCCATGGACGCCCTCGACCTCGAAGCGGCCGAGTTCCTCGCGCTCGACGCCGCCTTCCACCTGGCCCTCGCCGAGGCATCCGGCAACCAGGTGATCACCGCCACCATGGCGGGGCTGCGCAGCGGCATCGAGGGCTACGCCCGAGCCGGCCTGGCCACGATCGCCGACTGGGCGGCGACCTCGGCTCGGCTGCGCGGCGAGCACCGCGGCGTGGTGGCCGCGATCAGGGCAGCGGATGCCGCATCCGCCCGCACCCGCATGCACGACCACATCTCGGGCTACTACGCCGAGACCTTCATCGACCCGTCCCCGACCGTCGGCCCCACCCCGACCCCGTCGACCACGCCAACCCCGGCACCACCCTCGCCCTCGAGGTG
>NZ_JBFUCL010000486.1:952-2915 GCF_056405255.1 Agromyces sp. P1_H4
ATTCGCGTCACCTCGCCGCAGCCAGACCAGCACCAGACCAGCACGACGACACAGAGAGAGCACCGACACCATGGTCCAGCGCCAGTTCCCGAACCCGAAGGAGCTCGCCGAGCTCATGCGCTTCAAGGCGCCCACGCTGAACGCGACCGACCGGCGGCTCGAGAAGGCGCTCACGATCGCCGACCTGCGCGCGATCGCGAAGCGCCGCACCCCGAAGGCGCCGTTCGACTACACCGAGGGCGCCGCCGAGGGCGAGTTGTCGCTCGCGCGGGCCCGTCAGGCGTTCCAGGACGTGGAGTTCCACCCGTCGATCCTCCGCAACGTGCCCGTCGTCGACACGACTCGCGAGGTCCTCGGCGGCCCGAGCTCCCTGCCGTTCGGCATCGCCCCCACGGGCTTCACGCGCATGATGCAGACCGAGGGCGAGATCGCCGGCGCGGGGGCGGCCGGTGCCGCCGGCATCCCGTTCACCCTCTCGACGCTCGGCACGACCTCCATCGAGGACGTGAAGGCCGCCAACCCGAACGGGCGCAACTGGTTCCAGCTCTACGTGATGCGCAAGCGCGAGATCTCCTACGAGCTCGCCAAGCGCGCCGCGGCCGCGGGCTTCGACACCCTCTTCTTCACCGTCGATACGCCCGTCGCCGGCGCGCGCCTGCGCGACAAGCGCAACGGGTTCTCGATCCCGCCGCAGCTGACTCCCGGCACCGTCATCAACGCGCTGCCCCGCCCGGCGTGGTGGATCAACTTCCTCACCACCCCGAAGCTCGAGTTCGCGTCGCTGTCGTCGACCGGCGGCACCGTGGGCGAACTGCTCGACTCGGCGATGGACCCGACCATCTCGTTCGAGGACCTCGACATCATCCGCGAGATCTGGCCCGGCAAGATCGTCGTCAAGGGAGTGCAGACCGTCGAGGACGCCAGGCTCCTCGCCGACCGCGGCGTCGACGGCATCGTGCTCTCGAACCACGGCGGGCGTCAGCTCGACCGCGCCCCCATCCCCTTCCACCTGTTGCCCCACGTGGTGCGCGAGGTCGGGACCGACCTCGAGGTGCACGTCGACACCGGCATCATGAACGGCGCCGACATCGTGGCATCCGTCGCCCTGGGCGCGCGCTTCACCCTCATCGGCCGCGCCTACCTCTACGGCCTCATGGCCGGCGGGCGTCGCGGCGTCGACAAGACGATCTCGATCCTGCGTGCCGAGGTCGAGCGCACGATGAAGTTGCTCGAGGTCGCGAGCCTCGACGAGCTCGGGCCGCAGCACGTCACGCAGCTCGCGCGGGTGGTGCCGATGCCGAAGCCGATGGCGGATGCCGCGGCGGCGGCGGTCGCCGCGGCCTCTCCGAAGCCGAAGGCCGTGCGCGCACCCCGCTCGACGGCCCCGTCCCCGGCGCCGAAGGCCGCACCCGCAGCGAACGCGGCGAGGCGGAAGCCTGCAGCGGCGAAGTCCCCCGGCGGGAAGACCGCTGCGGCGGCGGCTCCGGCGAGTCCGACGGCGAGCGCGAAGGCGGCCGGCACGGAGGGCTCGCTGCCGGCCTGACCCGGCACCGCTCGCGCGGCGCCGCCACCACGCCGCCACGCCGTCATCAGGCGATGAGTGGTCACGATCGGTGCGCACCGGGGCGAGTGACGGGACTGTTCATGGCCGCTCGGCGCCGCCGCTCGGCGCGTCGGCCGACCGCGTCACGCCGTACGCTCAGGCGGCCTGCTTCACCTTCCGCCGGAGCCGCTTCACGTCCTGCTTCTGTCGCTCGGCATCGGTGGGGGTCGTCAGCGAGGACAGGATCGTGCGCAAGGTGCTGCGCGTCGCCATCTTGCGGGCCTGCTTCGACTGTGCGCGTCCGCGCTTGATGGTCTTCGCGCGGCGTTTCGCGTCTCGCGTGCCGCGGCCCGTCGGCGCGGACGGGCCCGCGGGAGTCGCACGCACGGCCGCCCGCTCGAGACGGGCGGCGGCCCGGCG
>NZ_JBFUCL010000487.1:0-1959 GCF_056405255.1 Agromyces sp. P1_H4
CTTCACGTTCAGCTCGTCGCGCAGGATGCCCTCGAACGGCGCCAGCGCCGCGGCATCCGTCGTCACGACCGTGAGCCTCGCGAGCGGAAGCCGCACTCGACGGCCGGCCTGCTTGCGCAGGGCGAGCGTCGCGCCGCTGATCTCGCGCACCGAGTCCATCGCGGCGACCAGGGCGTGGTCGGCGGGGAACTCCCCGGCGTCGGGCCACTCGGTGAGGTGCACGCTGCGCCCGCCCGTGAGTCCGCGCCACACCTTGTCGGCGATGAGCGGCAGCAGCGGCGCCGCCAGTCGCGTGTACGTCTCGAGCACGGTGAACAGCGTGTCGAACGCCTCGGCACCCGAGCCGTCCTCGCCGACGCCAGCCCAGAACCGGTCGCGCGAGCGGCGCACGTACCAGTTCGTCAGCACGTCGGCGAAGTCCCGGAGCTTCTGGGAGGCGAGGGTCGAGTCGAACGCCTCGAGGTCGTCCGTGACGGCGGTCACGAGGTCGCGGAGCTTGGCGAGCAGGTAACGGTCGAGCACGTCGGTCGAGTCGGTGCGACGGGTCGCCTCGTAGCCACCCTCCCGTGCCGTGTTGGCGTAGAGCGAGAAGAAGTACCAGGTGCTCCAGAGCGGCAGCATGACCTGCCGCACGCCCTCGCGGATGCCCTCCTCGGTGACGATGAGGTTGCCGCCGCGCAGCACCGAGCTCGACATCAGGAACCAGCGCATGGCGTCGGCACCGTCGCGGTCGAAGACCTCGGAGACGTCGGGGTAGTTGCGCAGCGACTTCGACATCTTCTGCCCGTCGCTGCCGAGCACGATCCCGTGGCTCACCACGTTCTTGTACGCGGGGCGGTCGAACAGCGCGGTCGAGAGTACGTGCATGACGTAGAACCATCCACGGGTCTGGCCGATGTACTCGACGATGAAGTCGGAGGGATGGTGCGTGTCGAACCACTCCTGGTTCTCGAACGGGTAGTGCACCTGCGCGAACGGCATGGAGCCCGAGTCGAACCACACGTCGAGCACGTCGGGGATGCGCCGCATCGTCGACCTCCCGGTGGGGTCGTCGGGGTTCGGCCGCGTGAGCTCGTCGATGTAGGGACGGTGCAGGTCGGGCTCGCCCGCCGTGTTCACGGGCACCCGGCCGAAGTCGCGCTGGATCTCCTCGAGCGAGCCGTACACGTCGACGCGCGGATACTCGGGGTCGTCGCTCTTCCACACCGGGATGGGCGAGCCGAAGTAGCGGTTGCGGCTGACCGACCAGTCGCGGGCGCCCGCGACCCACTTGCCGAACTGCCCCTCCTTGACGTTCTCGGGCACCCAGGTGATGTCCTGGTTCAGCTCGCCCATCCGGTCGCGGAACTCGGGCACGCGGATGAACCAGCTCGAGACCGCCTTGTAGATGAGCGGGTTGCGGCACCGCCAGCAGTGCGGGTACGAGTGCTCGTAGCTCGCCTGCCGCAGCAGGCGCCCCTCGGCCTTGAGCAGCTGGGTGAGCGGCTTGTTCGCGTCGCTCCAGAGGAGCCCCGCGACATCCGTCACCGCCGGCAGGAACCGGCCCGCGTCGTCGAGGGAGATGACGACCGGGATGCCGGCGGCCTCGCCGATCTTCTGGTCCTCCTCGCCGTACGCGGGGGCCTGGTGCACGATTCCGGTGCCGTCGTCGGTGGTCACGTAGTCGGCCACGAGGACCTGCCAGGCGTTCTGGAGGCCGTACTGCTCGACGTCGGCGTAGTAGTCGAACAGCCGGTCGTAGGTGACGCCCTCGAGCTCGGCACCGCGCACGGTGCGCGAGACGGCGGCGCGGGCGTCGTCGGCCGAGTCGTAACCGAGCTCCTTCGCGTAGCCGCCGACGAGGTCGCGGGCGAGGAGGTACTCGCCGCCGAGCACCTCGGTGTCGGAGGCGCCGGCCCGTTCGCGCAGCACCGACGCGTCGGGCGTGCCGTTGGGCCCGGCTGGCACCACGGCGTACTC
>NZ_JBFUCL010000488.1:0-1938 GCF_056405255.1 Agromyces sp. P1_H4
GGGCCGCGAACACCGCGGCCACGCCGACGACGGCGAGCCCGGTGAGCAGCACCGGTCGCGCGAGGAACCAGCGCAGCATCCGGTTCACCCAGCTGCCGTCGGCCGGGTGCTCGCTCGACTCGCGGCGCCAGTCGCCGTCGAGGCGTCCGTGCCGCATGAGCCACATCTCGAACGGGACGGTGGCGTACGGCACGATCGCGGTGACCACGGCCAACGCGATGAGCCCGATGCTCCAGCGCTGGTTCACGCCGACGAGCACCGCCTGGAACGCGTAGGCCAGGAACACGAACCCGTGGATCGACCCGCCGACGAGCACGGCCGCCTCGATGCCGCCCGCGTACTTCAGGATCATGGCGACGATGAGGATCGTCCAGGTCACCGCCTCGGCGAAGGCGAGCGTGCGGAAGAGGCGTTTCGGTGACACGGGGGAGGCTCCAAGGGTCGGGATGCTTCCATGCTCGCAGTCGCAGCAGCGGGGACGCATCGAACGAACGGATGAACGCGGGTAGCCTGTTGCGGGTGACCGAGCCGACCGAGCCCACCGAGCCATCCGCCCGCGAGCTCGTCTCGAGCCTCATCCGATCGATCCCCKACTTCCCCGAGCCGGGCGTCACGTTCCGCGACCTCACGCCCGTCTTCGCCAGCGGCCCGGCGCTGCACGCGCTCGGCACCAGCCTCACCGAGCCCTTCGCCGGCCGGTTCGAAGACATCGGCGGGGTGGAGGCGCGCGGGTTCCTCATCGCCGGTGCCGCGTCGGCCATCTGCGGCGCCGGCGTGCTGACCGTCCGCAAGGCCGRCAAGCTCCCGCGCGCGGTCCTGCGCGAGGAGTACTCCCTCGAGTACGGCACCGCCGCGCTCGAGGTGCACGAGGGGGAGCTCCCGCCCGGCGCGAGGGTGCTCATCGTCGACGACGTGCTCGCGACGGGCGGCACGGTCGGTGCCGCGGCACGCCTCGTGGAACGTGCCGGCTGGCAGGTCGCGGGCATCGCGGTCGCCCTCGAGCTCGAGGGGCTCGGCGGCCGCGAGGCGCTCGGCGACCGCTACGAGGTCTTCTCGCTGCTGCAGTACTGAGCGGATGCCGCGGGCGGCCCGCAGCGGGCAGGGGCCTGCCGCGCCATCCGACCCCCCCGTCAGTCGCGGCTCGAGCCCGCGGTCATCCGCCACTCGGCGTCGAGGCCCGTGAGGTAGGCCGCGTTCCCCCGCAGCGCCGCTTCGTAGCGCACCACGTCGGCGGTGCGCACCGCGTCCGCCACCAGCGCGAGCAGCTCGCCGACGGCGCCGTCGCTCCGACCGGCTGCATGGAGGCCGAGCGCGTGGAACGCCCGCACCGACGGCGACTCCGGCCAGCCGGCGAGGGCTCGGTCGAGCACCGCGACGGATTCGTCGAGCCGGCCCAGCAGGCGAAGCGTGCTGCCGTACTGCAGTAGGCACTTGCGCAGCGTGTCCCCGCCGAGCCCGGCGGCGAGCGCGGACTCGTAGTAGCCGGCGGCGGTCTCCTCCTCGCCCGCGGTGTCGTAGGCGCCGCCGACTTCGTAGAGCACCTCGGGCTGGTCGGGATGCTCGGCCAGCAGGGCGAGGAACGCGTCGATCGTCGGCTGCATGTGCTCGCGATCGCGAGCCGCGAAGATCTCGGCGATGGTCGCCTCGAGCTCGGGGGTCAGTGGTTCGGGTCGATGCGCGTCGGTCATCGTCCCATCCTGCCGCGCTGCGCGGCCCGGAGTCAGCCCTGCTGCGAGCCGGAGTCGCCGTCGCCGGGCATGAGCGGGAATCCCCCGTCGCCCCGCGAACCGTCGCCCGGCCGAAAGCCGTCGTCGGGGAAGCCCCGCCCGTCCTGCACCATGCCGCGGCCGGGGCCGCCGCCGAACCCGTCGAAGAGCGCCGCCGCGGTCCCGGCGACGAACCCGCTCGCGAAGCACAGCAGGGCGAGCAGCACCGCGC
>NZ_JBFUCL010000489.1:0-2822 GCF_056405255.1 Agromyces sp. P1_H4
CGTGCTCCTCGGCGACGACGAGCTGTCGGCGCTAGGCGAGGACGCGCTCGCGGCCGTGCGCCGGGATCGGCTCGGCTACGTGTTCCAGTCGTTCGGGCTCATCCCGGTGCTGTCGGCCGCCGAGAACGTCGAGGTGCCACTGCGCCTGCAGCGGATGCCCGCCGCCGAGCGGAACGCGCGGGTGGCGGAGTCGCTCGAGCTCGTGGGACTCGCCGGCCACGCGGCGCAGCGACCCTACGAGCTCTCGGGCGGTCAGCAGCAGCGCGTCGGGATCGCCCGCGCCCTCGCGGCACGCCCGCAGCTGCTGCTCGCCGACGAGCCCACCGGCCAGCTCGACAGCGGCACGGCGGCCACCGTCATGGACCTCATCGGCGAGCTCGTGCACGCGCGCGGCGTGGCCGCCGTGGTGACCACCCACGACCCGGCGCTCGTGCGCCGAGCCGACCGTGTGCTCGAACTGCACGACGGCCGGGTGCGGGCGACTACCGCACCCGCACCGACAGGCACGTGACGCCGGCCTCGAGCTTCTCGAACTCGTCGATCTCGACGGTCACCACCCGGTAGCCCAGGCCGGCGAGCATCGCTGCGGTCTTCGGGGCCGACGACGACATGAGCAGCGACTCGGGCGACAGCTCGACGACGGCGACGCCCTCGGGCTCGTGCACCGGCAGGAACCGCGGGAAGAGGCTCGGCACGTCGACGAGCGCCGGGTCGCCGATGATGGTGCCGTCGGGCAGCGCGGTCATCGTGCTCTTCRGGTGGAGGGCCTGCGTCACGGGCACCGCGACCACGGAGTAGCCGTGCGGGGTGAGCAGGGCACGGAGCTGGCGGATGCCCTCGGCGTTCGTGCGCGTCGACGCGCCGACGTACACCGTGGACTCCACCTTCAGCACGTCACCGCCGTCGAGGGTGCCGGGCAGCTCGATGCGTCGCACCGTGACGCCGGGAATCGTGGCGATCGTGCGCTCGACCGCCTCGACCTCGGACCGGCGCGACTCGGCGCCCGGGCTCGTGATGATCGCGAGGTCGCCGAAGAGCACCACCGTGTCCTCGACGAACACCGAGTCGGCCAACTCGGGGGCGGCGTCGACCTCGAGCGTCTCCCAGCCCTCGGCGACGAGCGCCGGGTCGCCGATGATGGTGCCGTCGGGCAGCGCGGTCATCGTGCTCTTCAGGTGGAGGGCCTGCGTCACGGGCACCGCGACCACGGAGTAGCCGTGCGGGGTGAGCAGGGCACGGAGCTGGCGGATGCCCTCGGCGTTCGTGCGCGTCGACGCGCCGACGTACACCGTGGACTCCACCTTCAGCACGTCACCGCCGTCGAGGGTACCTGGGGCGACTGCCCGTTGCCGATGAACAGCGCGAACAGCGCGACGAACATCGCCCCGACCGCCACCACGCCCGACGAGGCCAGCACCGCCAGCACCCGCCGACCCCGGGTCGGGGCCGGCCTGTACCGGGCAGGGGCGGGCGTGGGCGTGGCGGCGGGGGACGTCATGGCACGAGCCTATCGGCCGGTGCCGGCCCCTCAGCGCGCGGCGTCGAGGCGTGCCCGCGCGAGCCGCTCGGCCGCCGCGAGGGTGGTGGTGCCGTGCTCGTCGGCCGAGCGCAGCACGGAGGYCACGGTGTCGCCGATGCCCGCGATCCGCGCGTCGAGGGCGGCCTGGTCGGCGCCCGGCTCGCTCGCGACGTCGAGGTAGATGACGCCGCCGGCGTTCACGACGAAGTCGGGCGCCCACACGATGCCGCGCTCGGTGAGGAGGCCGGCGACGTCGCGCGAGGCGAGCTGGTTGTTGGCCGCGCCCACCACGGCGCGGACGCGCAGCGACTCCACGACCTCGTGCGTGAGCACGCCGCCGAGCCCGCAGGGCACGAACACGTCAGCCTCGACGAGGTGCGCCTCGTGGGGCTCGACCCAGGCGGCGCCGAGCTCGTCGGCGAGCGCGCGCTTGGACTCCGCGACATCCGTCACCGTGAGGCGCGCGCCGGCGGCGGCGAGGCTGCGGGCGAGACGACCGCCGACCTGGCCGAGGCCGGCGACGACGAAGTGGCGGCCGGCGATCTCGGGCGAGCCGAAGACGTGGTCGAGGGTGGCGAGGATCGATGCGTGCACGCCGGCGGCGGTGGCATCCGCCGGCTCGCCGACGCCGCCCTGCTCGGGCGGGAGGCCGCAGACGTGCTCGGTGCGCTCGTGCACGACGGCCATGAGCTCGGCGCTGGTGCCGACGTCCTCCGCCGTCATGTAGGCGCCGCCGAGCGACTCGACGGCGTCGCCGAGGTCGAGCATCGCGTCGCGGGTGGTGCGCTCGTCGAGCGTGACACCGGCGGGGATGCACACGACCGACTTGCCGCCGCCGCGCGCGAGGCCGGCCGCGGAGTTCTTCATGGTCATCGCTTGCGAGAGCCGCAGGGCATCGGCGAGGGCGTCGGTCCAGTGGCCGTAGCGCCAGAGGCGGGCGCCGCCGAGGGCCTGGCCGAGTCGCGTCGAGTGCACGGCGACGACGATGGTGAGGCCCGAACGCGGGCCGCGGGTGATGAGGACCCGCTCGTGCTCCGGGGCCTCGGTGGGAAGTGCTGCGCTGACCCCGGCGGCGGGCTTGGCCGGGGCGTGGGTGATCGTCATCGATCGTTCTCCTTGTTCATCCGCTTCGTGGGCGGAACGGTGGTGGGCGCCTTCTGAGCGCCGCTCACCTCAAGGGTACCGCCGTCGCCGGCGGGCGGATGCCGCGGCATCCGTCACCCCGGTCGCGCTCCTGCTCCCACGCCCACGCCATGCATCTTCCTGCGGATATACGATCCGGCGCGCCGCCGTCACCCTGAAC
>NZ_JBFUCL010000490.1:0-1900 GCF_056405255.1 Agromyces sp. P1_H4
CTCGAGCACCGACGAGGCGGGCACCGCTCCGCCGTGCACGCGGCGGATGGCGCCCTGCCGTTCGAGCGCGTCCAGGTCGGCTCGGGCGGTCACCGTCGTGACGCCGAAGGCGGCGCTGAGCTCGGCGACCCGCACGAAGCCGCGCTCGGCGACGAGGCCCAGGGCGAGCTGGCGTCGCCGGGGAGCGTCGAGGGGCGCGGGCGTGGCCGTCGCGGCATCCGTCATACCGGCATTCTCCGCGCTGGGACCACCCTTTGCAATACGAAACCCCGGTTGTTTRCGAAACGAAAGTCGCGTAGGGTGTGCGCGTGCCCGATACCGAACCAGACGCCACCGCGGGGCCCGACGCCATCGTCGACCCGCGCATCGCCGTGCGGCCCACGACGCTCGCCGACGGCCGCGAGCTCATCTACTTCGACGACGCCGACACGAGCCTGCCGCCCGAGCGCGCCGTCGACGCGCGCACGCTCGACCCGCGCCCCGCCACCGCCCAGATGCGACAGGACCCGCTCACCGGCGAGTGGATCTCGATCGCCGCGGCTCGCCAGAACCGCGTGTTCCTCCCGCCCGCCGACGCCGACCCGCTCGCGCCGCAGACGGCCACGAACCCTTCCGAGATCCCGAGCAGCTACGACGTGGCCGTCTTCGAGAACCGCTCGCCGTCGTTCGGGCCAGAGCTGGCCGACCCGGYCGCCGACGCCCTGGCCTCGCTCCGCAGCGTCGGGCTCGAGCGCACCCTCACCTCGGTCGGGCGCTGCGAGGTCGTCTGCTTCAGCCCCGAGCACGAGGGGTCCTTCGGCACGCTCGGCGTCTCGCGGGCGCGCACCGTGATCGAGGCGTGGGCGCAGCGCACGGCCGCCCTGTCGGCGCTGCCCGGAGTGGAAGAGGTGTTCCCCTTCGAGAACCGCGGACGTGAGATCGGCGTCACGCTGCCGCATCCGCACGGCCAGATCTACGCCTACCCGTACGTCACGCCGCGCACCGAACGCCTGCTCGCCGCGATCGACGACTACGGCCCCACGCTCATGGCCGACATCCTCGAGCGTGAGCGCAACGGGCCGCGCGTGCTGCTCAGCGGCGAGCACTGGACCGCGTTCGTGCCGTTCGCCGCGCGCTGGCCGATCGAGGTGCACCTGCTCCCCCACCGGCACGTGCCCGACTTCGCGGCGACCACCCTCGCCGAGCGCGATGAGCTCGCGTCGCTGTACCTCACGCTTCTGCGCGGCGTCGACCGGCTCTATGACACCCCCACGCCCTACATCGCCGCCTGGCACCAGGCCCCCGTCAGCGAGCGACGCGACGAGGTGCGGCTGATGCTCCAGCTCACGAGCCCGCGCCGGGCCGCCGACAAGCTCAAGTATCTCGCCGGCTCGGAGGCCGCGATGGGCGCATGGATCGGGGATGTCACGCCCGAGTCACAGGCCGGCGCCCTGCGCCGCGCGATCGGAGAGGTCGAGGTCGACGCATGAACGAGGTCACGGAGGCGATGCACGGGTTCGCCGAATGGTACGGACGGCGGCCCATCGGCGTGTGGTCCGCTCCCGGACGCGTGAACCTCATCGGCGAGCACACCGACTACAACGACGGATTCGTCTTCCCGTTCGCCATCGACCAGCGCACGGCCGTCGCCCTCGGCGACCGCGACGACCGGGTGATTCGCGTCGCGTCGAGCTTCGCCCCCGACGCCGTCGAGATCCACCTCGACGAGCTCGCGCCCGACGCGATCAGCGGCTGGTCGGCGTATCCGCTCGGCGTCGCCTGGGCGCTCGGGGAGCTGGGTGCCGACCTCGAGCACGTGCGCGGGGTCGACCTCTACGTCGCGAGCTCGGTGCCGGTCGGCGCGGGCCTCTCGTCGTCGGCCGCGATCGAGAGTGCCGTGGCGCTCGCGCTCGACGAGCAC
>NZ_JBFUCL010000491.1:0-1898 GCF_056405255.1 Agromyces sp. P1_H4
GCCTCGGGCACCGGCATCACCTCGGGCGCCCGGCCCGTCTCGGACGCCGCGGCGGCGCTCGGCGGCGCCGCGGCCGGCTCGTCGGGAGTGGTGAGCGCCGACCAGAGTTCCGCGTCGAAGCCCGCGGCGGGAGCCGCCGTGCCGAACGACGCCGGCGCAGCAGGGGTCACGGGCGTGCCGAGCGGGGCCGACGTTGCCGCACGCTCGTCCCACCCGGCGGGGGCGGTCGACGGTGCGATCGGATGCCGCGGAGGGTCTTCCGGCGGGAACGAGGGCCGTTCGTCGAAGGCGCTGGAATCGGGCGCCGCGGGCGCGATCGGCGGGACCGACGTCGGCCCGGTGGGGACCGGCGTGAAGGACTGGCGTGCGACGGGCGGCGAGGAGTAGCCGGCGAACGGCGGCGCGGCAGCCTGCTGCTGCGCGTGCGTCGGGAGCGTCGGCGGGACGGGGGGCATCGGTGCCGCTGACGCGGCCGGCGCAGCCGTCTCCGGGGACRCGGCGGGTGATCCGGGTTCGGAGAGGCTGCGGAAGGCGGCGCGGATCGCATCCTCGTTGTCGAGGTCGGAGCCCCAGGTCAGGGCGAACGGCGCCGTCGGGGTCACCGGTCCAGGCGGTGGCGCGGCGGCAGCAGGCGGCAGCGGGGGCAGCGGCGGCACCGGCGCCATTGGCCCGGCGGGCGCCACCGGCGCGGCCGGCGCGAACGAGGGTGGCACCGACCCCACCGGCGGCTCGACCGAGGTGAGCGGCGAGGCTGCGGGAGCGGGCGGCAGGTCGGGGCGTCCGACGGTGAACGGCGGATTCCACGACGGATACCCGGCGGTGGGCTCGGCCGGCGCGGGAGCGGCTCCGCCCGGGAACGCCGGCGTCTGGGGAGCGGTGGGCCGGCCCTCGGTCGGCACGAGCGGCCCTCCGATCACGGGGAGCGCGCGCGTGGCGGCATCCGGAGCAGCAGGCGGCTCGGCGAGCGAGAACCAGTCGAGCACCTCCTCGCGCCTGGGCGCGGACGGCGCTGCGGCGGCGGGCGGCACGGGAGACACTGACGGTGCAACCGGCGCCGACGCGGCATCCGGGATCGCAGGAGAGGTGGGGGGCGGCGCGACGGGCGGCTCCTGACGTGCCGGCGGCTGCCCGTTCGCCAGTTGCGCGAGCAGCCAGTCGGCGTCGTCGTCGTTGCGCCCGTCGCCGTTCATCAGGCCAATCCCAGGTCTTCGAGGCCGATCGCAGCCAGGTAGGGCACTCCCGCCCCTTCGATCACTTCCCGCGCACCGGTGGCGCGGTCGACCACGACGGCGACGGCGACGACTTCGGCCCCGACAGCGCGCAGCGCCTCGATCGCCTTGAGCGGCGAGCCGCCGGTGGTCGAGGTGTCCTCGAGCACGATGACGCGCTTGCCGGCCACGTCGGGGCCCTCGACCTGCTTGCCGCGGCCGTGGTCCTTCGGCTCCTTGCGCACGACGAAGGCGTCGTAGGCCAGGCCGCGGGCGGCGCCCTGGTGCAGGATCGACGCGGCGATCGGGTCGGCGCCCATGGTCATGCCGCCCACGGCGGCGACGTCGGGCACCTCGGCGATGAGGTCGAGCATGACCTGCCCGATGAGCGGGGCGACGCGGTGGTCGAGGCTCACCTTGCGCAGGTCGACGTAGTACGACGCCTTCTTGCCGCTGGTCAGGGTGAAGTCGCCGTGGAACACCGCATCGGCCGAGATGTAGTCGATGAGCTGTCGGCGTGCATCGGTGCTGCTGGTCTGGGGGGCGAGGGTCACCCGAATACTCTACGGCCCCGCTGCCTGAGAGGAAGGGGCGGATGCCGCGGGCGGGCCGTGCCTCGGCGTGCGCGCTGCGGCGACCGACGCCGGAGGACGACGAAGGGCCGCTCCGCGGGGTGTCCCTCCCCCGCGC
>NZ_JBFUCL010000492.1:0-1894 GCF_056405255.1 Agromyces sp. P1_H4
ACGGGTGCCAGCGCGAGGTCGAGGGCCGCGCGCCGCGACATCCCGCGGCCCCGTGCCCGCGCCGCCTCGAACGCGCCGGCCCCGTCGGAGGCCAGGATGCGCTCGACGAATGGCCGGTAGGTGGGGTTGGAGCGCTGGCCCACCAGCCCCGTACGCACGCGCACCGTGTCGGCCGCGCCGAGCAGCACGCCGACCCGGTCGACGTCGCCCGCCACCGCGGCGCACGCGGCCAGCCCCTCGAGCGCGTACGCGATGCCGTCGTCGTTGCTGAGCTGGAGCGACAGCTCGAGGTTGCGCGAGAACAGGTCGGGGCGCGCCTCGCCGCGCGCGAGTCGCGCCCACCCGGAGTTCGCCAGGGTGATGCTCTCGACGAACACGTCGCCCGAGCGCCTGGCATCCTCCAGCACCTCCTCGTAGATGCCGATCGCCCCGTCGACATCCCCGCGAAGCAGTGTGAGGGCGCCGAACGCGTCCTTGAACAGCGCCGCGAACGTCGGATGCTCCTCGGCCGACACGAGTTCGAGCGCCCGTCGTTGCAGCTTGTCGGCCCGCTCGAGGTCGGGCGGCGTGGACGCGGCGCAGGCGATGCTCAGCGCGGTGAGGGCGCCGCTCTCGCCGAGCCGGTCGCCGACCGCGTGGAACAGCGCGAGGCTCCACTCGATCGGACCGGAGTCGACCTCTGGGCCGGGCTGCGAGAGCGCCACCCACGACGTGAAGCCCATCGCGATCGCCCGGGTGTGGTCGCGCAGCGGCACGTCGGCGTGCAGGATGTCCTCCATCCAGGCCTTCGCCTCGGTGAGCTGGCTGCGGATCCACCAGTAGAGGAACAGCCTCCACACGGCTCGCGCGACCGGATCCACCATCCTGACCGAGATGAGATGCCGGAACGCGGCCCTGATGTTGTCGCGTTCCGCATCGAGCCGCTGCAGCGCGGCCGACTGCGTCGATCMCTCCAGCAGCGGCTCCACCTCTGCGGCGAGGCGCAGGTAGTGCTCGCCGTGCGCGCGGCGCACCGCCGCGGCATCCGGCTCGGCCTCGAATCGAGCGCTCGCGATCTCGCGCACCGGCACGAGCATCGAGAACAGCGGCACGCCCGCGTCATCGTGCTGGCGCAGGAGGCTGCCGTCGACGAGCTCGAGGAGCGTGCCGAGCAGGTCGGTCGCCCAGGGCGCGCGCGCCGTGACGGCCTCCACTGCGTCGAGGCTGAAGTCGCCCGCGAACACGCCCAGGCGCACGAAGAGGGCCCGCGCCTCGGGGCTCAGCAGGTCGATGCTCCACTCCACCGTCGCCTGGATGGTGCGCTGGCGTTCGGGGATGTCGCGGGCGGCCGTGACGAGCAGCGGCAGCATCTTGTCGAGCCGCCCCAGCATCGCCGCGGGCGTCAGGGCCCGGATTCGGGCGGCGGCGAGCTCGATCGCGAGGGGAACGCCCTCGAGCGCGCGGCAGATGCGGGCGACGCCGTCGGCGTTCTCGTCGGTGAGCTCGAACCGGGGGTCGGCGGCGCGGGCGCGTGTCACGAACAGCCGCACCGCGTCGGCCGTGGAGATGGCCTCGAGCGAGGCGCGTGCCGGGTCGGGCGGGAGCCCGAGGGGTTCCACGTCGAACACCCGCTCGCCGCGCACCCGCAGTCGCGCGCGGCTCGTGACGAGGAAYGTCGCGTCGGGCAGGTCGTTGAGCAGGGCCATCACGTCGCCCGCGGCTGAGATCACCTGCTCGAAGCTGTCGAGCACGATGAGGTCGCGGCGGCCGGCGCGGGCTGCGCCGAGCTGGCGGCTGAGCGGCTGGTCGCCGGCGTCGCGCACGCCGAGCTCGCGGGCGATCGCGGGCAGCACGTCGGCCGGGTCGAGCACGTGCTCGAGGGCGACGAACGTCACCCGGTCGAACGGCTCGCCCG
>NZ_JBFUCL010000493.1:0-1885 GCF_056405255.1 Agromyces sp. P1_H4
CGACGTGCGCCGCGAAGCGGACTGGGCGGCGCTGGCGCAGCGGCTCGCGAGCGCCGACGGCCGGATCGACGGTCTGGTCAACGCCGCCGGCATCACGCGCCGTGCGCGACTCCACGACGTCACCGCCGAGGACTTCGAGGCCGCCTTCGCCGTCAATGCCATGGGCCCCGTCCTCGGCATCCGCTTCCTCGCCCCACTCCTGGGCGATGGCGGCGCGATCGTGAACGTCGGGTCGGCCGCCGGCGCCATGGCGCACTACGGCATCGCGTACGGCGCGAGCAAGTGGGCGCTGCGCGGCATCACGAAGACCGCGGCGATGGAGCTCGGGCCGCGCGGCATCCGGGTCAACCTCGTGAGCCCGGGTTTCATCGAGACGCCGATGACCGCGAGCGCGCCCGACGCGTTCCGTGCCGTGAACCTCGAGTCGACGCCGCTCGGGCGCTCCGGCCGGGCCGAGGAGGTGGCCGCCGTCATCGTGCAGCTCCTCGCACCTGCCGCCTCATTCGTGACCGGCGCGGAGATCGCGGTTGACGGCGGCCTCACCGGGCACGGGGGCGGACTCCCCATCGCCCGTGCGATGGGCTCGGCGCATCCACAGGATTGATGCAGTCCATCATCGATCGAGCCTTCACTGATATCGCGGCACGCGCTTGACTGAGGGAGCGCACCCAACGACGCGCGCCCGAATGGAGAACCACCCGTGACATCGTCGTCCGACGGCCTGGCCGCACCCTTCGCCCTCGTCCGCTACCGCGCGGCCGGAGCCGAGCCCACGCTCGGACTCGTCGCGGGGGAGCGAGTGCGGCCGATCGGCCCCGACGAGCTGGGCGCGCCCGACCTCAACGCGTTCCTCGCCGAGGCGCCTGCCGCGTGGGGTCGCCTCGCCGCGGTCGCCGGGCGCGACGACGACGCCTGGCTCCCGCTCGCCGACGTGACGCTCACCGCGCCCGTCACGCCGCGCCAGGTGCTGCAGACCGGCGCGAACTACCGCACCCACGTGATCGACCTCGTCGCCGCGGGCCGGGCGAAGAACGACCCGCGTCCCATCGAGGAGCTGCGCGCCTGGGCCGCCGACATGATGGACCGCCGCGCGCGTGAGGGCACGCCCTACTTCTTCATCGGCCTGCCCGCGGCGGTCGTGGGCGACGACGTGCCGCTGAGCCTGCCGGGCTACAGCGACCAGCACGACTGGGAGCTCGAGCTCGCCGTCGTGATCGGCAGGGAGGCCTTCCGCGTCGACCGCGAGCACGCCATGGAGCACGTCGCCGGCTACACGATCGTGAACGACGTGACCACCCGCGACCTCGTATTCCGCGAGGACATGAAGGAGATCGGCACCGACTGGTACCGCGGCAAGAACGCCCCCGGCTTCCTCCCCACCGGGCCGTTCCTCGTGCCCGCGCCCTTCGTCGCAGACGCCGGGAACCTGCACCTCGAGCTCACCCTCAACGGCGACACGATGCAGGATGCCACGACCTCCGACCTGCTCTTCGACCTCCCCGCGCTCATCGCCGGCGCCTCGCAGAACATGCCGCTCCTCCCGGGCGACCTGCTCCTCACGGGCAGCCCGGCGGGCAACGGCATCGTGCACGGCCGGATGCTCCGCGACGGCGACGTGATGGTCGGGGCCATCGAGGGGCTCGGCCGCCAGACCGTGCGGGCGATCGCCGAGGAGGCGTCGCGATGAGCACCACGCCGGCCGCGGCATCCGGAACCCGGCGCACGCCGACCGAGCGCCCCGACGAGCTCGATCGCACGGACCCCGCCCGGCACGTCGCCGAGGCCGCCGAGGCGTTCCGCAACTGGGGCCGGTGGGGCGAGGACGACCGGCTCGGCACGCTCAACTTCATCGGCGACGCCGAACGCGCCCGCGCGGCGACCCTCG
>NZ_JBFUCL010000494.1:0-1855 GCF_056405255.1 Agromyces sp. P1_H4
GCACCGAGGAGCAGAAGGCCGAGTACCTGCCCGACCTCGTCGCCGGGCGCGCGCTCGGCGGCTTCGGCCTGACCGAGTCCGAAGCCGGCTCCGACGCCGGAGCGACCCGCACGACCGCCGTGCTCGACGGTGACGAGTGGGTCATCAACGGGTCGAAGCAGTTCATCACCAACTCGGGCACGCCGATCACCCGGTTCGTGACGGTCACCGCCGTGACGGGCGAGCGCACGCGTCCCGACGGCTCGGTCTCGAAGGAGCTCTCGACGATCATCGTGCCGAACGGCACTCCGGGCTTCACGGTCGCCCCCGGGTACGACAAGTCGGGCTGGCGCGCCTCCGACACGCACCCGCTGACGTTCGACGACGTGCGCGTGCCCGCCGCGAACCTGCTCGGCGAACGCGGCCGCGGCTTCGCCAACTTCCTGCGCACCCTCGACGAGGGCCGCATCGCGATCGCCGCCCTGGCGACCGGCGTCGCGCAGGGCTGCCTCGACGAGGCGCTCAGCTATGCCAAGACCCGCAACGTCTTCGGCGTGCCGATCGCCTCGCACCAGTACGTCGCGTTCACCATCGCCCAGATGCAGGCTCGCGTCTACACCGCGCGCCTCGCCTGGCACGACGCCGCCCGGCGCCTCGACGCGGGCCTCCCGTTCAAGAAGGAGGCCGCGATGGCGAAGCTCGTCTCGAGCGACGCGGCGATGCTCAACTCACGCGACGCCACCCAGGTCTTCGGCGGCATGGGCTTCATGAACGAGAGCCTCGTGGCGAGGCACTACCGTGACTCGAAGATCCTCGAGATCGGCGAGGGCACGAACGAGGTGCAGCTCATGGTCATCGCACGCGAGCTGGGCATCGGCTAGGAGGTCGCCATGACGGATGTCCCGATGCGCGAGGTCGTGCAGCGCGGGCTCTGGTTCGAGGAGTTCGAGGAGGGCGTGCGCTACCTGCACCGACCGGGGCGAACGGTGACGGAAGCCGACAACGTGCTGTTCACGACGTTGACGATGAACCCGCAGCCGCTGCACCTCGACGCGGCCTGGTCGGCCGAGCAGCCGTTCGGCCAACGGCTCGTCAACTCGCTGTTCACCCTCTCCACGCTGGTGGGGCAGTCGGTGGGCCAGCTCACCCAGGGCACCCTCGTCGCGAACCTCGGCTTCGGTGCGGTGGCGTTCCCCGCGCCCGTGTTCGTCGGCGACACGCTCTACGGCGAGAGCATCGTCGCGTCCAAGCGGGAGTCGGCGTCGCGCCCGGGCCAGGGCGTCGTGGTACTCGAGCACACGGCGCGCAACCAGGACGGCGTCGTCGTGGCGACCGCCTCCCGCACCATGCTCGTGTGGACCCGCGAGGCGGGGGAGCGCCAGTCGTCCGCGGGGCGTGCAGCGAGCGGTGCCGACCCCTCCACCGACGAGGCGGCCCGCGGATGACGCATCCGCCGTTCCGCTTCGGCCCGGCCCTGCTCTTCTGCCCGGCCGACCGGCCCGATCGCTACCGGAAGGCGGGCGAACGGGCGGACGCGGTGATCCTCGACCTGGAGGACGCGGTCGCCKACGACGCGAAGCGGGCCGCGCGGGTCGCCCTCGTCGCCTCCACGCTCGACCCCGAGCGGGTCATCGTGCGCGTCAACCCCGCGTCGACCCCGCACTTCGCCGACGACCTCGCCGCCCTCGCCGCGACGCCCTACCGCACGGTGATGCTCGCCAAGTGCGAAGGCACCGCCGACCTCGTCGGCCTCGAGGACCACGAGGTCATCGCCCTCTGCGAGACGGCGCGGGGGGTGCTCGCCGCGGCCGAGGTCGCGGCCCTGCCCAACGTGTCCGCGCTGATGTGGGGCGCCGAGGACCTCGTGGCCTCACTC
>NZ_JBFUCL010000495.1:0-1855 GCF_056405255.1 Agromyces sp. P1_H4
GGTTGCCCGACCTCGTGACCACCGCCGAGGCCTCCGCCGTCGCAACCGGCCTCGAGGGCCCGCGTGCGCTGCTCGCCGCAGCGGCCGCACTCACGTGCGGCGGCGAGGACGCGGTGCGGCACGCGGCATCCGCCCATCGGATCGCCCGGCTGTCGGGACTCCCGCGCGTGCCCCTCGTGCCGTCGCTGGTGCCGCGCGTGCCCACCGACGTCGTCATCGCGCGACCGGCCATGCAGGAACGGCCGCACAACGCGGCGCTCGCGGTGTCGTGCTTCGGCGGGTTCCGCGTGCGCATCGACGGCGCCGACGCCGACCTGCGGGGGCTCCGGCCCCAGGCGCGCAGCCTGCTGCGGATGCTCGCGCTCAACGCGGGCGCCCCATTGCACCGCGAGCTCATCGCCGACGCGCTCTGGGGCGAGCTCGGCACGGAATCGGCGCTGCATGCCCTGCACGTCAGCATCTCGAGCCTGCGCCGGGTGCTGCCGATCGACGACGGCTCGTCGCGCTTCGTCGTCGAGCGCGACGGGGAGGCCTACCGACTCGGCATCGCCGACCGGGGACACTGCGACCTGTCGGACTTCGACGACCACCTCGCCGCCGCCGCGACCGCGAAGTCGCGTGGCGACCTCGCCTCGGCGGCGTCGGGCCTGCGGCACGCGCTCGGCCTCTACACCGGCGACGTGCTGCCCGAGGACGGCCCGGCGGAGTGGGCGATCGGCGCCCGCGAGCGGTACCGGCTCCGGGCGGCGGAGGCCGCGAACTCGCTCTCGCACCTCGAGGCGCACCTCGGCGACACGCGAGCCGCCGTGGCCGCGGCGAGCCGTGCGGTCGAGATCGACCCGTGGCTCGACGAATCGTGGCGCACGCTCGTTCGGATGCACCGGCACGCGGGCGACGATGTCGCCGCCCTGCGCGCGCACGACGGATACCACCGCATGCGCGAGGCGCTCGGCATCGAGTGAGCCCGGTCGGCCGCGGGGGCAGCGGCTCGCGGAGCCCGCGTCACCGCCCGAGGAACTCGACCTCGGCGACCGCCACGTGCGTGGCGTCGGTCGCGCCGTGGGCGCCCTCGAGGGTCAGGCGCACGGCGGTCACGTCGTCGATCCCGAGCTCGAAGCGCTGCGGCCCCGGCTCGTCGGCGAGGGTGAGGTCGACCTCGTGCGGCACCCCGGCGGAGTCGATCGCCGTCACGCCGAGCACGGCCGGGCGCCCCTCGGCGAGGAAGACGGCCTGGTCGGCGGATGCCCCGGGCGACACCTGCACCGCCACGAGCCGGAACGGCTGGGCGAAGCTGGCCTCGAGGTACTCGCCGTTCGCGGGGCCGGTGGGCGCGGGCGCCCAGGAGCGGTCCGCGAAGCCGTCGTGCGCGAGCTCGGCGCCGCGTCCGTCGGCGGCACTCGACGCGACCAGCGCGACGGGATTCTGCGCACTCGAGTCGACCACCCGGTCGCCGATCGCCGCCACGAACCCGGCGATGGGGCCGCGCGCGAACCAGGCAACGGCACCGAGCACGACGATGATCGCCGGCACCACGATCCAAGCGGGGCGGATGCGGCGCCGCTTCGTCTTCGGCCGGGTCCCGGCGGCGGCCTGCTGCGACCTCGGCTGCGTGCGATTCGCGGTCGCACCGAGCGGCGCCGCGCAGTGGCGGCAGAAGTGCCGGCCCGGGGCGTTGCCCGTTCCGCAGCGCCAGCAGACGATGTCGCCCGGCTTGACCGTCTCGCCGACGGGTCGTGGCGCCCGCTTCGGAGCCCGTTGCGGCACCGCGGCGGGCTTGCGTGCGGCGGGTGCGGTGGGCGCGACCGGGCCGGGCACGGCGGGTGCAGGCTCTGCAGGGGCGGGCGCTGCTGGGGCG
>NZ_JBFUCL010000496.1:0-1846 GCF_056405255.1 Agromyces sp. P1_H4
GGGTGACGCCGACGATCGCCTCGGCCTTGGCCCGCGCGAGCAACTGCACCATGTCGGATGCCTCGAGCCGGCCGGATCCCGCCTCAGCGGCCGCGACGGCGGCCTCCTCGTCGACGCCCGGGGCGATCGCGATGGGCTCGATGCCGGCGGCCCGCAGGGTCTGCAGCCGGGCGGGCGACGTGGAGGCGAGGTAGAGGCGCATTCCCCCATCCTGCCGTCACCGCCGCAGCCTGTGGAATGCTCGGAGCATGGCCGAATCCCGTCGTCGTCCCCGCCGTCCCGATCCGCGTGGCCGCGGCTCCCGGCGTCCGGCCCCCGCTCCGCCCGAGACCGACGGTCCCGTCGTCGAACTCGACGTCGAGCGCGTCGCGCACGGCGGGGTCTTCGTCGCCCACCACGAAGGACGTGTGGTCTTCGTCCCCGACGCCGTCCCCGGCGAGCGAGTCGTCGCCCGGGTCACCGACCGGCGGCACGACCGCTTCTGGCGTGYCGAGACCCTCGAGGTGCTCACGGCATCGGCCGACCGGCGCGAGCACGTCTGGGCCGAGGCATCCGTCGAACGTGCGCCGGCCGCGCGCGCCGGCGGCGCCGAGTTCGGCCACATCCGCATGGAACGGCAGCGGGCGCTCAAGGCGGAGGTGCTGCAGGACGCACTGGCTCGCATGGCCGGCGTCGAGCGCGACGTGGTGGTGCGCGCCGTCGATCCGTCGCTCGCGCCAGGCGTCACCGCCGAGGGCACGGGGTGGCGCACCCGCATCCGCCTGCAGGTCGACGACGACGGCTCGGTGGGGCCGTACGCCGCGCGGAGCCACACCGTCGTGCCCGTGGCATCCGTGCCCCTCGCCGTTGCCGCCCTGCAGGGGCTCGCACCGCTCGACGGGCGGTTCCCCGGTGCGCGCGCGATCGACCTCGTGGCCCCCTCCTCAGGTGACGCCGCCCTCGTGGTGGTCGACGGTGAGCGGATGCCGCGGGGCCCGCGCCCCACGATCCAGGAGCGCGTCGGCGACCGCACGTTCCGCCTCGACCGCGACGGGTTCTGGCAGGTGCACCGCGGGGCGGCGGCGACCCTCTCGGCCGCCGTGCAGGAGCTCATCGATCCMGACCTCTTCGATCCCCGGGCGGCGAACCTCGACCTCTACGGCGGCGTGGGGCTGCTCGCCGCCGCGGTCGGCGACCGGTTCGGAGAGAYGGTGCGCATCACGACCGTCGAGGCCGAGGCCGGTGCCACCGAGCACGCGGGAGCGAACCTCGCCGACTGGGTCGGTGCTCGCGCGGTCACGGCACGGGTCGACCGTTTCCTCGACGACCTCGCCGAGGGCTCGTCCGCCGGAGAGCGGTCCCGCCTTCGTGATGCCACGGTCGTGCTCGACCCGCCGCGGTCGGGCGCGGGCCGCGCCGTGGTCGACCGGCTCGCGGAGTTGCGGCCCCGCCAGCTCGTCTACGTCGCGTGCGATCCGGTGGCCCTCGCGCGCGACGTGGGGCTCCTGCGGGAGCGGGGATACCAGCTCGACGACCTCGTCGCGTTCGATCTGTTCCCGAACACGCATCATGTCGAGGCCGTGGCCAGGCTGACCGCTATCGTGTGACTGTCGGGGAAAGGGGGACACGGATGTCTGGTGAACCACCCACGCCGGTTGCGGCGACCGTCGCGCCGGTTGCGGCGACCGTCGCGATCGTCGACGACCACGAGGCGGTCCGGCTCGGGCTGCGGGCAGCGTGCCGCGAGGCGGGCTACGTGGTGGTCGCCGAGACGGCGAACGTCCCCGACCTGCTCGTCGCCCTCGACGGCCGCTCCTGCGACGTGGTGGTGCTCGACCTCTCACTCGGCGACGGCTCCTCCGTGACG
>NZ_JBFUCL010000497.1:0-1826 GCF_056405255.1 Agromyces sp. P1_H4
GATGCTCACCAGGCGGGGGCGGCTGCTCGCGGACGCCGTCGTGCGGCGCCTGCTCGAGGAGTGAGGCTCAGCTCACGAACTTGATCGTGAGCGGGTAGCTGTAGAGCTGGCCCTGGTTGGCCTTCACCGCGGCGATGATGCTGAAGACGATCACGAGCACCCACACGGCGATCAGGATGAAGATGCCGATCACGATGAACGTCGTCACGATGCCGACCACGTAGGCGATGGCCATCGTGATCTGGAAGTTCAGCGCGGTCGCGGTGTGCTCGCGCACGAAGGGCCCCTTGTCCTTGAGGATCAGGTAGCCCAGCAGCGCCGGCACGAAGCTGAAGAAGATGCCGCCGATGTGCACGAGCGTCGACCAGAGCTTCTCATCGCTCGGGCTGAGCTGCTGGCTCTGCCCGTAGGGGTTCTGCGGCGGTGCGGGCGGCCCCTGCGGTGGCGGCGGCGGCGGTCCCTGCGGCGGCGGGGGAGGCGGGGTCTGGTCGGACATGGCGGTCTCCTTCTCCGGGCTCGTCCGTTCGGCGAGACTCGTTCGGGTTCATGCTGGCACAGCAACGCCCGCCGCGGGAATAGGCGCTCCCGCGACGGGCGGATCGATCTTGCCGGCGTGCGCCTACTTGATGAGGCGGATGGCGAACGGGTAGCGGTAGTGCTTGCCGTCCTTGGCCTGGAGGAACGCGATGATCGAGAAGACGACGCCCACGATCCAGACGACCCACATGAGCAGCGCACCGATGAAGACGACCACGAGGATGGCCGAGATGATGTAGCCGAAGACGAGGGTGATCTGGAAGTTCAGCGCCTCCTTCGCCTCGGTGTTGGTGAACGCGCCGCGGTCCTTGAAGACGAGCCAGATGATGAGCGACGGCAGGAAGCCGAGCACGCCGCCGAGGTGGGCGAACGAGCCCCACTGCACGTCCTGCTCGGGCGTCAGCGGCGGCGCGGCGTGCGTGGCGGGGGTGGGCGTCGCCGGTGCGGCGGGCGGAGGCGGCGTCTGCCCCGTCGGATCCGAGGGCTGGACGTTGGGGTCGGTCATGTGCGTGCCTTTCAGGGGGGGTTCAGAAGGGGTGAACCGCGACTGCAGCAGGGAAGGTGCAGGCAAGGTGCCTCGCGGGGTACCCATACGGTAGCGCTGCGCCGTGCGGCCCGGCAACGGTGCTGACCCTGATTCTCGCGGTAGGATTGGCACTCAGTCAGAACGAGTGCTAAGCGGTGAGGGAAGCGAGGACCATGGTCTCCGAACGCAGTCTCGCAGTGCTCCGCGCCATCGTGCAGGACTACGTCGCATCCCGCGAGCCGGTGGGTTCGAAGACGATCGTCGAGCGCCACTCCTTCGGCGTGTCCGCCGCCACGATCCGCAACGACATGGCCCTCCTCGAGGAGGAGGAGCTCATCGCGGCGCCGCACACCTCGTCGGGTCGCATCCCCACCGACAAGGGCTATCGCGTCTTCGTCGACCAGCTCACCGACGTGCGTCCGCTGAGCCAGGCGCAGCGCCAGGCCATCGAGACCTTCCTCGGCGAATCGAGCGACCTCGACGAGTTGCTCGCGCGCACGGTCCGGCTCATCGCCCAGCTGACCAAGCAGCTCGCCGTGGTGCAGTACCCCTCGTTCGGCAGCGCCCGCGTGCGGCACGTCGAGCTGGTGTCCCTCGCCCCCGACCGCGTGCTCGGCATCCTCATCGCCGACTCAGGGCAGGTGGAGCAGCGCCTCGTCGCGCTCGACGAGCCCGTCGACGACGAGACCCTCTCCGCGCTGCGGGTGCGACTGAACGACCTGGCCGGCGGACGGACGATGGCGGATGCCGCGGACGCCCTGTC
>NZ_JBFUCL010000498.1:0-1826 GCF_056405255.1 Agromyces sp. P1_H4
GGGCATGCAGATCGCGCGCGATGCCGACGAGCTCGCCGCGGCCCTCCCGGCGGCCCGCCGCATCGCGCTCGCCGCGTTCGGCGACGACACCCTGCTGATCGAGCGCCTGATCGAGCGGCCCCGCCACATCGAGGTGCAGGTGCTCGCCGACGCCGCCGGCACCGTGATCCACCTCGGTGAGCGCGAGTGCTCCCTGCAGCGCCGCCACCAGAAGGTCATCGAGGAGGCGCCGTCGCCGCTGCTCGACGAGGCGACCCGGGCGCGCATCGGCGCAGCCGCCTGCGACGCGGCCCGGAGCGTCGGCTACCTCGGCGCCGGCACGGTCGAGTTCCTGGTGTCGGATGCCGCACCCGACGAGTTCTTCTTCATCGAGATGAACACCCGGCTCCAGGTCGAGCACCCCGTGACGGAGCTCGTCACCGGGGTCGACCTCGTCGAGCAGCAGTTGCGCATCGCCGCGGATGAGCCCCTCGCGATCACCCAGGACGAGGTGCGCCTGACCGGCCACGCCATCGAGGCACGGGTCTATGCGGAGGCGCCCGAACGCGACTTCCTCCCCTCGACGGGTCGCGTGGTCGCGTGGCGCGAGCCCGCGGGACCCGGCGTGCGCGTCGACGGGGGGATCGTCGACGGCCAGGAGATCACGGCGCACTACGACCCGATGCTCGCCAAGGTCATCGCCTACGCCGACGATCGCGCCGAGGCACTCGATCGCCTTGATCGTGCACTGGCCGACACGGTCGTGCTCGGCGTCGACACGAACCTCGCCTTCCTGCGCCGGCTCATCGCCGACCCCGCGGTGCGCGCGGGCGACCTCGACACCGGACTCATCGATCGGCTGCCCGAGCCCACCGCAGCCGAGCCCTCGCCCGGGCTCCTCGCCGCGGCCGCCGGCCTCGTCGCCGAGCACGCCCGCGTGGAGCACGATAGGGCGACGGATGCCGCGGGCCCGCGTGCGTGGCTCGATTCCACCGGGTGGCGCCCCGGGCCGCACCGCGCCCCGGTCGTGCTCCTCGCTCCGCGCGACGCGGTCGACGACGTGCGCGAGGTGCCGGCCGACGACGACGACACCGCCACCGACACCTCAGCGGAGGTCGACGGCGTGCTCGTGCGGCGCGATGACGACGGCACCGTCTGGGTACACCGCGACGGCGAGACCGCCGCCTTCACCGTGCTCGACCGCCGCGCGCGGGCCGCCGCCCGCCGACGCGCAGCCGAACGCGGGGGGCTCGCCGCCGCGCCCGAACTGCGCGCCCCGATGCCCGGCACGGTCACCGCCGTGCTCGTCGCCGACGGCGCCTCCGTCGAAGCGGGCGACGCCGTCGTCGCGATCGAGGCCATGAAGATGGAGCACCGCGTGCTCGCCACGCTCGCCGGCCTCGTCCGCCTCGCCGCAGCGACCGGCGATCTCGTCTCGCGCGACCAGGTGGTCGCCCGCATCGAGCCGCACCCCGCGGCATCCGACCCCCAGTCTTCGAGCGGCCCTCACGAGGGCGCCGCTCCCGACGCATCCCACCAGGAATGAGGAACACCATGCCCGACCTGAACGACGAGGAACAGCAGCTCTACGACATGGTCTGCGAATTCGCGGACACGGTGGTCGCCCCGCAGTCGTACGAGGCCGACCGCACGCACACGCCCTCGATGGACGTCGTCGCCCAGATGGGCGAGCTCGGCCTGTTCGGCCTCCCGTTCCCCGAGGAGGTCGGTGGACAGGGCGGCGACTACATGGCGCTGTGCCTCGCGATCGAGGCGCTCGCCCGCGTCGACCAGTCGATCGCGATCACGCTCGAAGCCGCCGTGGGCCTCGGCGCCATGCCCATCTA
>NZ_JBFUCL010000499.1:0-1824 GCF_056405255.1 Agromyces sp. P1_H4
CTCATGGTGGTCGCCGCGGTCCAGCTCGCGGTGCGTGCGGTCCGCCTCCAGCGGAAGCAGGTGGACTCGTGAGCATCGAGCCGGTTCGCGTACCCGGCTGGTACGACGACGAGGCGGATGCCGCGATCCTCCGCTACTGGGACGGCCGCCGGTGGACACCCCACACGGCCGCCAAGCCGCACGGGCACGAGGACATCGGCGACCTCTTCGCCCTCTTCGCGGACTCCGCGGTGCCCGAGCACACCACGGTGCCCGAGCACACCACGGTGCTGGAGCACACCACCGTGCTGGAGCAGACCACCGAGCCCCTTGCGCCCGCACCCCACGCGCGCCGAGCGCCGCGGCGGCCCTGGCGCGTCGGTGGGCGCCGGTAGCATCCGACCATGCGATTCCGCTTCACCGCACCGCTCTGGGAGTGGGGCGCGCAGGGCGGCTGGTTCTTCGTCACCGTTCCCGAGGAGTTCGCCGCCGACATCCGCGAGGTGCCGCGCATGCCCCGCGGCTTCGGAGCGGTGCGGGTGCGGGTCACGGTGGGTTCGACCAGCTGGTCGACGTCGATCTTCCCCGACTCGAAGCAGGGCAGCTACATGCTCCCCCTGAAGAAGGCGGTACGCACCGCCGAGGGCATCGGCGAGGGCGACGACGTCGACGTGCGGCTCGAGGTGGTCGACGCATGAACAGCTGCGGCGAGCGGCGCGCCCCTCAGCGCGCCTGACGCAGCGACTCGGCCTTCGCGGCGAGGTAGCGCTGCTCGGGGCCGTTGCGCGTGCGGCGCGCGGCCTCGGCGAACGCCAGCGACGCGGCATCCGTGCGTTCCGAACGCTCGAGCAGGTGAGCCCGCACCGCCCAGGTGCGGTGGTGGTCGGCGAGCGCCGACCCGGCGCCGTCTCCGCTGGACTCGGCCCGGTCGAGGGCGACCAGGCCCGATTCGGGACCTTCGACCATGGCGAGGGCGACGATGCGTCCGAGGGTCACCATCGGTCCGGGCGTCAGGCGGCCGAGGAGGTCGTAGAGGCCGAGGATCTCGAGCCAGTCGGTCGCCTCCGTCGACGGCGCCTCGTCGTGCACCGCCGCGATCGCCGCCTGCAGCTGGTAGGGGCCGATGGGCGCGCGGTCGAGCACGTGCGTCACGAGATCGACGCCCTCGTCGATCGTCCCGCGGTCCCAGCGCGACCGGTCCTGGTCGTCGAGCGGCACGAGCGCACCCGCGGCGTCGGTGCGCGCGGCCCTGCGGGCGTCGGTGAGGAGCATGAGGGCGAGCAGCCCGGTGGTCTCTCCCCTGGCATCCGGGTCGGTGGCGTGCAGCTGCCTGGTGAGCCGGATCGCCTCCGCAGACAGGTCCACGCGCGCGAGCGCCTCTCCCGAGCTGGCGGTGTGCCCCTCGGTGAAGATGAGGTAGAGCACGTTGCGGAGGGCGACCAGCCTGTCCTCGAGCTCGTCGGGCTGCGGCATCCGGAACCCCTCGCCGCTCGAGCGGATGCGCGCCTTCGCCCGCGAGATGCGCTGCGCGATGGTGGCCTCGGGCACGAGCAGGGCGCGGGCGATCTCGACGGTGGTGAGTCCGCCCACCGCACGGAGGGTGAGCGCGACCTGCGCCGGCCGGGTGAGCGCGGGGTGGCAGCACAGGAGGAACAGCGTGAGGGTGTCGTCGACCGCGGGAACGCCGGGCGTTCCGCCGGGCGGCGGCTCGAGTTCGACGGCGAGGGCCTCACGGCGCCGGCGTGCGACATCCGACCGCACCTGGTCGATATAGCGCCGCGACGCGACCCGCACGAGCCACGCTCGCGGGCTGTCGGGCACGCCCTCGCGAGGCCAGGCACCGGC
>NZ_JBFUCL010000500.1:0-1782 GCF_056405255.1 Agromyces sp. P1_H4
GGCATGGCCTGCGACGTCACGGACACTGATGCGCCGCGGCAGCTCATCGACGCGGCCCTCGAGCGGTGGGAGCGCGTGGACACGGTGGTGTGCGTGGCGGGTGCCGCGCTCGACGACCCTGAGGACCCGGGGTCGATCGACGCGTTCGACCGCATGCACGACCTCCACGTGCGGTCGGTGCTGCGACTCGCGGAGGCCGCTCTGCCCGTGATGGCGCGCACCGGCGGCGGCGCCTTCCTCGTCATCTCGAGCATCGCGGGCCTGCGCGGCAATCGCATCCTGTCGGGCTACGGCGTGACCAAGGCGGCGAACGCCCAGATCGCCCGGAACATCGCGGTGCAGTGGGGCCAGGCCGGCGTGCGGGCGAACGCGATCTCCCCGGGCGTCATCGACACCGAGTTCGCCCGGCCGATCACCGCCGATCCCGCCGTCGCTGCCACACGACGCGACCGCACGCCGTTGCGGAGGTTCGGTCGCGTCGAGGAGGTCGCGGGAGCCGTCGTGTGGCTGGCGTCGCCGGCCGGGGCCTTCGTCACCGGCCAGAACATCGTGATCGACGGCCGAACGCTGATCTCCGACTGACCATCGACGGTGTCGATGTGCGGCATCGACAGATTCAGCTTCCCTGATGAAGCGCGCTCGCCGAGAGTGGATGCAGTGCCGAACGCGGCACGCACCAACCCTCGGCCGATGCGCCGCACCCCGAACACGAAGGATCGACGATGATCACCCTCCTGTCCCATCTCTCGCATGTCGAGATCGCGGCGCCCGACGTCGAGGCGTCGGTGGCCTTCTACGAGGAGCGCCTCGGCCTCCGCCAGGTCGGCCGCGACGGCGGCAAGGCCTACCTCCGCTCCTGGGGCGACTACACGCACCACAGCGTCGTCATCTCCGAGGGCCCCGAGCCGGCGCTCGTGGAGATCGGCTGGCGCACCACCAGCGCCGAGGCGCTCGAGGAGGCGGCGCGACGCGTCGAGGACGCGGGAGTGACCGGCGAGTGGTCGGACTCCGGCCCGGGCCGCGGCCGCTCGTACGTGTTCACCGGCCCGTGGGGCCACACCATCCGCCTCGCCTGGGACATCGAGCAGTACGAGGCCGACGACGAGCACGCGTCGATCTACCCCGACCGCCCCGAGCGCCGCTCGAGCGTCGCCGGCGCACCCCGGTTCCTCGACCACGTCACGATCGCGGCATCCGACGTGAAGGCCTTCGCGAAGTGGCACCACGAGGTGCTCGGCTTCCGCATCATGGCGTACACCGAGCTCGACGAGGCGCCCATCACGGTGTTCGGCGTCATCACGACGAACGAGAAGTCGCACGACCTCGGCGTCGTGCTCGACAGCTCCTCGCGGCCCGGCCGCATCAACCACTACGCGTTCTGGGTCGACACCCGCGAGGAGCTCCTCATCGCCGCCGACGTGCTCATGGAGAACGGCACCCACATCGAGTACGGGCCGTCGATCCACGGCATCGGCGAGCAGTCGTTCCTCTACTTCCGCGACCCGAGCGGCCTGCGCATCGAGGTCAACACGGGCGGCTACCGCAACTACGTGCCCGACTGGAACGCGAACACCTGGAAGCCGTCGACCGGCTCGAACAACCTCTACCGCAACAGCTCGATGCCCATGTCGATGACCGAGTCGTTCCCGCCCGACGAGGGCCGGCCGACCGCCACCGAGGAGGGCATCGTGCCGGGTACCGAGGAGGCGCTGCTCAACCCGTACGCCAAGCACGGCCAGGGCTGAGACGCCGGCCGAGGGGCCGGGGCGGACGGGGTGAGTG
>NZ_JBFUCL010000501.1:0-1770 GCF_056405255.1 Agromyces sp. P1_H4
GGCGAGAACGGGTCGGGCTCGAACCCCGCGACGGACGCGGTGTCGGCGCCGAGGCCGGGCAGCACCGCGAGGTTCWCGCGGGGCGAGGCGTTGTCGGCGGCGAGCAGGTCGGGCAGCTCATCGGCACGCCCCTCCCGCTGGAGCGCCTTGCGCAGGGCGCGCACGATCCACTTCGGGTGGCTCTCGAGTCGCGCGAGCCGCTCGTCCTCGCCCTTCGCCCCGTCGGCGACCAGGTCCCGCCACGTCTCGGCCGACGAGCGCGACACCGTGCGGAGCACCGCGTTGGCGAAGCCGGCCGCCTTCGGTGCGACTCGCCGGGCGAGGGCGACCTGCTCGTAGACCGCCGCGTGCGTCGGCACCCGGGTCGCCAGGAGCTGGTGCACGCCGAGCCGGAGGACGTCGAGCACGGCGGGATCGACCGCGGTCGTCGGTCGTCCGGCAGCCAGGGCGATCACCTCGTCGTAGTAGCCCTGCATGCGCAGGGTGCCGTAGGTGAGCTCGGTCGCGAACGCGGCATCCGCCCGATCGAGGCGGGCGCGTCGGATGCGGGCGGGCAGCAGCAGGTTGGCGTAGGCCTCGTCCTCGCGGACGGCGGCGAGCACCTCGAACGCCACCAGCCGCGCGGGCGAGATGCGCTCGGCTGCGCCTCCGGCGTCACCGCGTCCGCCCCGTCCGCTGCGTCCGCCGTGGTCGCGTCCACCCCGCTGGGTGCGGCCGCCGTCGCCCCCGCTCATCGCGCCACCACGTCGGCTCGGCCGGATCCCCGCCACCAGTCGGCTGCCGCCATGGCCGTGCGTCCGGCCGGCTGCACCCGGCGCAGCTCGAGTGGGTGGGTCGCCGTGCCGACGAGCAGGCGACGGCCGACGAGCGCGAGTCGCCCGGGCGGGAGCGATTCGTCGTCCGCGGCATCCGCGAGCTCGATGACCTTCACCCGCTGGTCGTCGACGGTCGTCCACGCGCCGGGCTCGGGCGTCACGCCGCGGAATCGGCTGTGCACCGTCGAGGCCGGCGCGGCCCAGTCCAGCCGCGCGTCGTCGATACCGAGCTTCGGTGCGAACGACGCCGCACCGGTCTGCGGCGTCGAGACCGCCGAGCCGTCGGCGATCGCGTCGACGACTTCGGCCAGCAGGTCCGCGCCCTCGACGGCGAGGGCCTCGAGCAGGGACCCGGCCGTGTCGTCGGGGCCGATCGCCCGCGACCGCGTCGCGAACACGTCGCCGGCGTCGAGTTCGGGAACGAGCTGGAACACGGATGCGCCGGTCTCCGCGTCGCCGGCGATGAGCGCATGCTGCACGGGCGCGGCACCACGCCACGCCGGGAGCCGGGAGAAGTGCAGGTTGATCCAGCCGTGCACCGGCGACGACAGCAGTGGCTCGCGCACGAGGCCGCCGTAGGCCACGATCACGCCGAGGTCGGGCTCGAGCTCGCGGAGGCGCTCGGTGGCCGTCGCGTCGAGGCGGGCGGCCTCGATGACGGGGATCCCGAGTCGTTCGGCCGCGACGGCTACCGGTGACGGCGTCATCACGCGCTTGCGTCCCTGCGGAGCCGCAGGCCGGGTGACGACGGCGAGGACGTCGTGCTCGCCCCCGGCGAGCCGTTCGAGCGAGGGAACGGCGGCGGCGGGGGTCCCTGCGAAGACGAGGCGGAGCTTCTGCACACTCCATTGTGGCCGAACCGCCGTGCCGTGCACGCACCACGACGCACGCCGGCCAGGGTGGGCGGTGCCTCTCAGGGCACGTCGGGATCGTCGAACCGCACCCGGAGCACCGG
>NZ_JBFUCL010000502.1:0-1763 GCF_056405255.1 Agromyces sp. P1_H4
CGCGCGGGCCGAGGAGGTGCCGCTCGGCGGCATCGGCGGCGCCTGGCTTGACCCCGCCCGCCGCACGTCGGCCGGCGGCACCACCCGTCGACTCTCGGATACCGCTGACTACTCGCCCTCGCTGGAGTTCGCCTTCGGGCTGGCCGCCCGCATGCCGGTCGGCGTCAAGCTCGGGCCCGGCACCGACCGCGAGGTCATCCCCGCCGGCTCCGAGGCGCAGTGGGTCTCGGTCGACGGCGACGTGGTGGAGCTGGCGGTCTGGCAGGGGGCGGTGGCTCGGCCCGGGATCGGGCGCGCTGCGCTGGTGATCCGCGGTGACGCGGCCGCGGAGCTCATCGCCGAAGCCGACAGCGAGGACGCGCCGAGCGGCCCGCTCGGCGACTACCTCTACGAACCCGACGGCGCGGTGATCCGTGCCCGCCTCATCGGCGACCTGGCCAGGGCGAACGGGGCGTGGATGCTCAGCCCCGGCATCGCCTACCTGACCTCGGACACCGCCTTCGACTCGCCCTTCGCCCGAGGGTTCCGCGTGCTCGATCGGCTCCCGTCCGACGAGCGCCAGCTGCGCCAGGCGCTCGCGGCGCGTGGCATCGGCACGCTCGAGATCAAGAAGCGGGGTGCCGACGTCGATCCGGCGGCGCTGCGCACCAGGCTGAAGCTCCGCGGCGACCGGAGCGCCACGATCGTGCTGACCCGCGAGGAGGGACGTCGCGTCGTGCTCCTCGTGGAACGCCTCTGAGGCCCCTCCCACGGAGGTCCCTCCGACGGGAGACCCGCCCGCCGACGGGTTCGTCAGCGCGGCAGCGCGCCGAAGACGATCGCGTAGTAGCCGATCCACACCGACGAGAAGACCAGCCCCGCGATCCCGGTGCCGATGCCGACGAAGGCGAGCGTGCGACCCTCCTCCTCGCGTCGGAGGCCGAGCACCCCGAAGACGATGGCCGCGATGGAGAGCGGCAGCAGCCATCCGAGGAAGAGCGACGCCGCGGCACCGATGACGCCGAGGATCGCCGAGATCCAGCTGTAGACGCGGCGCTGCTCCTCGTCCTCCTCGGCGTCGGCGACGCGGGCGAGCTCGGCGCGGTGCACGACGAGCAGCTGGCCGGTCGGCAGCGACTGCAGCTCGCCGGTGTCGAACGGCACCTCGTACTCGCGCACCGCCGGGTCCGCCCGCAGCGTGGGCTCGGCTGGCGCGACGACCGTCAGCTCCTCGTCTACGTCCGGCTGCGCGCCATCAGGTTCGACTGCGGATGCGGATGCGGATGCCGATGCGGGTGYGGCTGCGGATGCGTCTGCGGGAGCGGGCGGCGATGGAACGGGATGCTCCGGCACGGGTGCCGGCTCGGGTGAACGCGAGGGGGCCCCGCCCTCGGGCGGGACCCCTTCGCGGTCGGACATCTCCGGCCTCAGTAGTTGTAGTACGGAACGCTGGCGAAGGCGACGCTCCACAGGATGATCGAGAGCAGGCCGATCGCGATGCCGACGAAGCCGAGGATCATGCCGGTGAGCCACATGCCCTTCGCCGCGGGCTCCTTCTTGCGGCCGAGGAAGCCGAGCACCACGGCCGCCGCGGGGATGAGCAGTTGCATGATGCCGCCCACGATCGGGATGAACACGACGAAGAACCCGACGAGACCCACGATGCCGGCGATCAGCGAGATGAGGCTGAGCACGGGCGTCGACTTGGCGGGCGCCGTCGTACCGTAGGCCGGGGCTGCGTAACCGGGCTGGCCGTACGCGGTCTGCTGGGCGCTGCCGTACGG
>NZ_JBFUCL010000503.1:0-1755 GCF_056405255.1 Agromyces sp. P1_H4
GTCTCGGCCACGCACCTCGAGCTCCGGGTGGAGGGCACCCGCGTCGTCGCGACCGACCTACGGTCCACGAACGGCACCACCGTGCACGGCAGGTCGAGCACGCGCCGCCTGCGCGCCGGCGAATCGATCGTCGTGGCACCGGGCACACGACTCGACCTCGGAGACGATACGATCGTCGAGATCCTCCCAGCCCCCGTCGTTCCCCCCTCGAGCGAACCGAGCAGACAGCAGGCAGCGCCGTGACGCAGATCGGCAACGGAAACGCCAAGCACCGCATCACGCTGCCCGACGGCACCGAGGTGACGATCGCGTGGGCCGCCGTGACCGACACCGGCCTGCGACGCGAGGTCAACGAGGACAGCTTCGTGGCGCAGGCGCCCATCTTCGCGGTGGCCGACGGCATGGGCGGCCATGCCGCCGGCGACTTCGCGAGCGCCGCGGTCGTGACCCGCCTGGCCGAGCACGGCGGGCGCCTCACGATGGGCACGCCCGAGATCGACTCGGCCCTTCGTCTCGCCGTGCAGGACATGGGCCGGGGCGCCGGCGTCACCGATGAGGGCAGCGGCACCACGGTGACCGGCGCGGCCCTCGGGGCCATCTCCGACGAGCCGGCGTGGATCGTCTTCAACATCGGCGACTCCCGCGTCTATCGCCTCGTCGGCGGCGTGCTCGAGCAGCTCACCGTCGACCACTCGATCGTGCAGGAACTCGTCGACGCCGGCCAGATCACGCGCGAGGAGGCCGACACCCACCCGCATTCGAACGTCATCACGCGGGCCGTCGGGTTCCACGAGGCGCCGATTCCCGACTACCGCGCGATCGCCGTGGAGGAGGGCAYGCGCCTCCTGATTTGCTCCGACGGGCTGACCAAGGAGCTGACCGCCTACGGCATCCGCCACTTCCTCGTCGCGAACCAGAAGCCCGAGAAGGCCGCGCGACAGCTCGTCGAGGCCGCGCTCGGCAACGGCGGCCGCGACAACGTCACCGTCGTCGTGGTCGACGTGCTGAAGGTCGTGCGACCGGCCGGTGCGGTGTGGCGCGGTCGCGGCGACGACAGCGACCTCGACTGACGGATGCCGCGGGCCCGCGGCCTTCTGCACAACCTCAGGTGCGGCATCCGCGGCCAATCTACAATGGGGGCACCGGGCGCCCGCCGGACCTCCGAGCGCCGACGCACCCGACGCTGGGAGGAACGTGACGAGGCGCCTGCCGTCCACCCCGCCGAACCTGCCCGGGTTCGCGTTCATCAGGGTGCTCGGATCCGGCGGATTCGCCGACGTCTTCCTCTACGAGCAGAACATGCCGCGACGCCTCGTCGCCGTCAAGGTGCTCCTCGCGGAGGTCGTGAACGACGAGCTCAGGCAGATGTTCCAGGCCGAGGCGAACCTCATGGCGCAGCTGTCGTCGCACCCGTCGATCCTCACCGTCTACCAGGCGAGCGTCGCCGCCGACGGACGGCCCTACCTCGTCATGGAGTACTGCTCGTCGACCCTCGGCCAGCGGTACCGTGCCGTGCAACTGCCGCTCGCCGAGGTGCTCTCCATCGGCGTGCGCATCGCGAGCGCCGTCGAGACCGCGCACCGCCAGGGCGTGCTGCACCGCGACATCAAGCCCTCGAACATCCTCACAACGGCCTACGGACATCCCGTGCTGTCGGACTTCGGCATCGCGTCGACCCTCGGCGAGGCGGAGACCAGCGACGCGGTGGGCCTCTCCATTCCGTGGTCGGCGCCCGAGGTGCTGCACGACGACGTG